>CAZTCU010000044.1:0-14639 GCA_964612235.1 uncultured Rhizobium sp. | reverse complement strand
CGCGCGAATTCGGCGGGCGTGAGAATGTTCGGCGGTTCGTTGACGAGATTGCGCGCCAGGAACACACCCTCTGCAACAGCAGACAACGCCTGCCAGTTGCGGCGCGCTGCCGCCGCATCGGACGTGGCGACGACAACCGATTTCAGCGTCTGCTGGAACTCGTCGAGATTCTTCCGGCGATAGGTGGTGAACTGATAGCTGCGCAGTTGCGCGCCGAACGCCAGATGGGCCGCCAGTTGCGGCGCCTTGATCTTCGATCCCTTGGGCACGTCGATCTCGAACGTCGCCTGCGTTTCGCCGCTGGTGATCAGCCGGCCCGTGACGATGGCGGCAAGCGTTTCGGCCTTGCTCGCGTTGAACTCCTCGGCCTTGCCGAGCCCCACCAGCAACAGCCGCGAGGCAGCGATACCCGGCGGAGCGATGATCTCCAGAATCTCGTTGGGCTTGCCCTTGAAGCGGCTGGTCTTGAGCGCGCGGGTGAGAACCCCGCCCGCGGCCTTGTCGGCGCGCTGGGCGGCTTGCGTCAGCACCCCGTCGGCGAGCGAGCCCACCACCCAGGCACCGGAGGTCGAAGCCTGGGGCGCGGCAAAAGAAACCTGCATCACAATTTCTCCAAAACCTGTTATTGGCGGCTAGGCGCGGATAGCGCGCATGTGCTTCTGATTTCAAGCCTTTTGCCGATTGCGGGGCGGCGGGGCCGAAGTGCTAGTTTAGGTCGAATCCGTGTGAGCGCGAAAGCCCGGCCATGCCGCGTCTGTCCTTCTATGTCCTGAAGCAGTTGGCGGGGCCCACGGCCCTGTTCACCCTGCTCCTGACGGCGGTGATCTGGCTCACGCAATCGCTCCATCTTCTCGATCTTGTGATCAACCGCGGCCAATCCGCACCCACCTTCCTCTACCTGACGCTGCTCCTGCTGCCGAGCCTTCTGGTGATCCTGCTGCCGGTGGCGTTCTTCGCGGGCGCGCTTTACGCGCTGTCGCGGCTCAACGCCGACAGTGAACTCGTCGTCATGTGGGCGAGCGGGTACAGCCGCGCCCAACTCGCCGTCCCCGTGTTCATTGCAGCCCTGCTGACCATGGCGCTCACTTATCTGTGCGGGCTTTATCTCATGCCGCTCGGCCAGCGCTTGATGAAGGACAAGGTGCTCGACATCCGCGCCGATATCGGCACGGCGATCTTCAATCCCGGCGAGTTCAATACGCCGGTCAAGGGATTGACCGTCTTCATCCGCGACCTCACGTCGGACGGCGACATCAAGGGCGTGCTGGTGCACGACAACCGCAACGCCCGGCGCCCGATCACCTATCTCGCCGAAGGCGGCCAACTGGTGCAGACGCCGGTGGGCGCGCGCCTCATCATGAGCAAGGGCACCATCGAACAGAGCGATGCGGGCGGTGCGCGGCTCTCCATGCTGAAATTCGACCGCTATGTGTTCGACCTCGACCAGTTCGCAAGCCCGCAGCGTTTCACCGAACGCGCCGCCAGCGAACGTTACCTGAGCGAGTTGTTCTGGCCCAGTTCCAAGCACCTGACCGACAAGGTCCGCGCGATCTATCTGGCCGAAGGACACAATCGCCTCGCCTCGCCGCTCTATTGCCTGACCTTCGCGCTGATCGCGCTGGCCGCCGTCACACGCGGCAGGCGCGGGCGCGGCGCGCACGCGCTGCGCCTGACCATCGCGTCGTTGCTGGCGGTGGGCTTGCGCATCGCGGGCTATGGCTTGCAGGGCTTCACGGCCAATCATCCGTTCTGGAACATTTTGCTTTATCTGTTGCCGCTGCTTGGGGCGGCGGCAGCGCTTGCCGTGCTGATGGGCTTCGACCCGGAAGAGATGCTGCAAAGGCGGCGCGCGGCGACCGTGACGGAGGCCGCGGCATGAGCTGGTCGTGGACGCTCTATCGCTATCTGGGCAAGCAATATCTCGCCGGCGTCGGCGTGATCTTCGCCACCTTCATCGCGCTCGCCTATTCGATTTCGCTGGTCGATCTCCTGGGCCGCACCGCGGGCAAGGGCGTGCCGACGGGCGTCATCATCGGCATGGGTTTCCTGCATCTGCCCGACCTCGGCCAGAAGCTTCTGCCCTTCGCGGTGCTGCTCGGCGGCGTGTTCACCTTCGTCCGCCTGTCGCGCTCGCAGGAATTGGTGGCGATACGCGCGGCGGGTGTTTCCGCATGGGATTTCCTGGCGCCGCCGCTTGTCGTTGCGGTCGCGTTGGGCGTGATTGCAGTGACCATTGGTACGCCTGTCTCGGCGAAATTCCTTTCGCGCTTCGCGGCGCTGGAAGCGAAATATGTGCATGGCGAGGCTTCGCAGCTTGCGGTCTCGGTCAACGGGCTGTGGCTCAGGCAGGGCGACGCGCAGCATCAATCGGTGATCCATGCCTTGCGCGTGTCGGACCAAGGTTCGCGGCTCGACGAGGTGATCATCTTCCTCTACGGGGCGGGCGACAAATTCCTCGGCCGCATCGACGCCAAGGAAGCGCAGCTCCAGAAAGGCTCGTGGAAACTGACCGACGCCTGGGTCAGCGGCGCGGACGGCACGCCGAAGGAACACGCCGTCTATCAACTGCCGACGACGCTGACGCCCGCGCGCATTCAGGAAAGCTTCGCCTCGCCCGACACGCTGTCGTTCTGGGATCTGCCGGGCTTCATCCACGCCGCACAGGCCGCAGGCTTCGCCGCGACGCGCTATGAACTTTATCTCTACACCCTGCTCGCGCTGCCGGCCCTGTTCGCCGCGATGGTGTTCATGAGCGCGAGTTTCTCGCTCAGGCTCGCGCGCTATGGCGGCATTCCGAAGATCATCCTCTACAGCGCGCTCGCGGGCTTCGGCGTCTATTTCTTCAGCGACCTGACGCAGGCACTCGGCCAATCCGGCGTGCTGCCGTTGCCGCTCGCCGCCACCGTTCCCGCCGCCGCCGCCATTCTCATCGGCATGACTCTCGTCTTCCATCAGGAGGACGGATGAGACGTGGGAAATTTTACGCGCCGCCGCGGGCTTTATTCTTACCTCCCCCTTGCGGGGAGGTCGGCGGCGCGCATCGGCGCGACGACGGGTGGGGGGCGCGGTGGTGGAATGCGCGCACCGTCTTCGTTGAAGCATCCCCCCACCCGCCGCCGCTTTGCGGCGTCGACCGCCCCGCGTGGGGGGCGGTGAGAATTGCGTTGCTCGCAGTAATCGGTTTGTTGTTCGCGACATATGCCAACGCGGCCGAGACTCTGCGCACGCGCGAGGGCGACAACATTCTTTTGCAGGCCAATGAGGTCGTCTATGACATCGACAATCAAATCATCACCGCGCGCGGCAAGGTCGAGATCGACTATGGCGGGCGCATCCTGCTGGCCGACAGCGTTTCCTACAACCAGAAGACCGACACCGTCACCGCGAACGGCCATGTGAGCATCACCGCGCCGAATGGCGATGTCGCCTTCGCCAATCGTGTGGTGCTGCACGACAAGATGCGCGACGGCGCGCTGCAAGGCTTTGCCGCCCTGATCGGCAAGAACGGGCGCATGGTGGCATCGAGCGCCAAACGCACCGCCGGGCGTTTCACCGAAGCGCTGAACGCCGCTTACACACCTTGCAAGGTCTGCGCTAAGAAAGGCCAACGCACGCCGCTGTGGCAGGTGAAATCCTATCGCGTGGTCTACGACCAGGTCCGTCACAAGATCGAATTCCGCGACGCCACGCTCGAATTCTTCGGCGTGCCGGTGTTCTACACGCCCTATTATTCGCAGCCCGACCCGACGGTGAAACATTCCAGCGGCATCCTCTCGCCGGTGGTCGGCACCTCCACGACATTGGGATCGTTCGTGAAAGTGCCGGTCTATGTGTCGCTTTCGGATTCGCAGGATCTGACCATCGAGCCGTGGCTCACCGCGCGCAACGGTCAGGTGCTGGAAGGCGAATACCGTCAGCGTTTCAGCAATGGCGGCTTCTGGGTCCAGACCTCGGTCGCGCACAATCCCAACGGCGGCATCGACGCCGATGAAGCGCAGACCTACGCCCATCTGTTCGGATCGGGAAAACTGCAGCTCAACGATCACTGGCACGTGGGCTTCGACGCGCAACTCGCTGTAAACGACACCTATCTCAAGCGCTACGACATCTCCTCCGAAGACCGGCTGACGAACGACATCTATGTCGAAAGCTATGCCGGGCGTTCGCGTTTCGCCGTCACCGGCTATTTCTTCGAAGGCCTGCGCGCCACCGACAACAGCCGCACCATTCCCTTCGTGTTGCCGCTGGTCGAATACACTTTCATTCCCGAACGCGACATCCTGGGCGGCCAGTTCCGTTTCGATTTCAACACCGTGTCGCTGGCGCGCGAAGACCCGACGAACGTGCTCGGCACCAACGACCAGCGATTGACGGCGGAAGTGCGCTATCGCATCCCTTACATCACACCCAACGGTCAGATGATCTCGCTCACAGCAGATGCACGCGGCGACGTCTATCACACCGATCCCGCCAACCCGCTCGGCATTCCCGGATTGCCGGGCAGCCCGAAATTCATCTCGCGGGGCATTCCTTACGTAGCGCTCGACTGGCGCTGGCCGTTCATATCCGGCGTGAGCCGGTCGACCTCTTTCGTGATCGAACCCATCGTGCAGGGAATCCTGCAACCTTACGGCGGCAACCCGACCGGCATTCCGAACGAAGACTCCACTTCGTTCGAATTCTCCGACGCCAATCTCTTCAGCTTCGACCGGACGCCGGGCTACGACATCGTGGAATCCGGCCCGCGCCTGAACGCGGGCGTGCGCGCGGCCGCGATCTTCGACGGCGGCGAGATCGAAGCGTTACTGGGACAAGCCTTCCGTCCCAAGCGCGACAACCAGTTCACCGTGCAATCGGGATTGAACCGCACCGTTTCCAATCTCGTCGGACGCTTCGACGTGAAGCTTCCCCCCTATCTCGACGTGACCGAACGGTTCCAGGTCGACGAATCCACCGGCTCCATCGAACGCAACGAAGTCTATGCCACCGGAACCTTGGGCCGCTCGTCGGCGCGCATTTCCTATGTGCGCCTGCCGCAGGACGCTTCGCTCGGCCTGCCCGCGCGCGAGGAAGTGAACGCGCAGGCCATCGTCGGATTGTTCGACCATTGGGCGCTGCTCGCCGCCGCCGACCGCGATCTCAAGAACGGCAAGCTGCTCGATACCGAGCTTGGCGGCGGCTACGAGGACGAGTGCCTGAACATTTCCATCGCCTATCGGCGGCGTTACACCTCCGACCGCGACGTTCCGCCCTCCACCTCGATCATCCTGCGTTTCAACCTGAAGACCGGGGACCAGCCCATCGGTTCCTACGACCTGTTCCCCGAAGACGTTTTCGCGCTGCACCCTTGAGTGGAAACGTGACGCGCCCTCCATCTCCTTGAATGAAGCGGGAAATTGCTTTATCTCGCGAACCCGGCGCTCCTTCCGGGGACGGGGCTTGGAGCAACCGACATTGAAACAGCGGCCGAAGAACAGTCCCTTGCGCAAATCACTGGCTTTATTGGCGGTTTTCGGCGTGTTGGCGGGGCCGGCCTGGGCTGCCGCGCCTCATGCTCAAGCGGCTGGAACCCAGATCGCCACCACCGAGCAGCCCAACAAGAACGTCAAGGAAACCGTGGTCGTTCATCCCGGCGATGGCGTGGCCGCGATCGTGAACGATTCTGTCATCTCCGATTACGACCTGAACCAGCGCATCGCGCTGTTCCTGGCCACCTCCGGCCAGCAGCCGCCGCCGGACAAGATGGCGCAGATCCGCACGCAGGTTCTGAAGCAGCTTGAGACCGAACGCCTGCAGCTTCTCGAAGCGCAGAAGAAGAACATCTCCGTCTCCGCCGCCGACGTGGACAAGGCGATCGACAACATCCTGAAAGAGAACAATCTCAAGAAGGAACAGCTTGAGGAGATGCTCTCGCGCGGCGGCGTGGCGATGGCGACGCTGCGTTCCCAGATCGCCGTTGGCATCGCATGGTCGAAGACCGTGCAGGATCAATATGGCGACCGCATCAACATCACCACCGAAGACGTGAACGACGAGTTGAAGCGTATCGCCGAAGGCGCGCACAAGCCGCACTTCCTGGTGGCCGAGATCTTCCTCTCCGTCGACAATCCCGAACAGGACGAGAAGGTGAAGAAGGATGCCGAAGGGCTGATCGCGCAGATCCAGCAAGGCGCGCCCTTCACCGCCGTCGCCCGCCAGTTCAGCCAGAACCCGACCGCGGCCCAGGGCGGCGACATCGGCGTGGTGCATGAAGGCCAGCTCGCGCCCGAATTGAACAACGCGCTCGTCAAACTCAAGGCCGGCGAGATCTCGCCGCCGATCCGTTCGACGGGCGGCTATTACATCCTCCTGCTGCGCGAACGGCAGGAAGGCATGGGCACCAAGCTGCCCGATCCCAAAACGCTGGTGACGAACGCCACGCCGCCCGGCACCTTGCCCCTCTCGCGCATCCTGCTTCCGACCGGCGACAAGCCCGACAAGCAGTTGCTCGAAAACGCGATGAAGGCGGCCAGCATGCTGCACGACCGCATCGAAAGCTGCGAAATGGCGCAGAAGGTCCCGCAAGCCGTGCAGGGCGCGGTGTTCATGAATCTCGGCACGATGAAGCTTGCCGATCTCAGCCAGCAGATGCAGGACGCGCTCGCCAAGACGGGCCCCGGCGAAGTGACCCAGCCGTTCCAGTCGCCGGCCGGCATCGAACTGATCGTGCGTTGCGACAAGGCCCCGCCCAAGGTCACGGTGTTCAAGATGCCGAGCCGCGATCAGGTGGAAAATCAGCTTTTCGAAGAGCAGATCACGACGCTGTCGCGGCAATATATGCGCAACCTGCGGCGCACCGCCAATGTCGAAACCAAAATCAAATAGCGCGGACGCGCCGATCTACATCACCATGGGCGAGCCTTCGGGCATCGGCCCGGAAGTGGCGGCGGCTGCCTATAACGCACTCGGCGGAAAGATCGGCGCGCGCAAACTGAAACTCGTCGGCGACCCGGACGTGTTCCGCGCCTGCGGCACCGTGCCGGACGATGCGCTGATCGCGACGAAGGCAAAAGCCAAGCGCGTTCCCGGCACGCTGAACGTCGTCTCCGCGCCCGCCGTGATCGAGGCCATCGAGCTTTCGGTCAAAGCCGCGATGGCGGGCGAAGCGGGCGCCGTCGTCACCGCGCCGATCCACAAATGGGTGCTGACGGAATCGGGTTTCGAATATCCCGGCCACACCGAATTCCTCGAAAATCTTACCGGCGCCAAACGCGCCGTGATGATGATGGCGAGCGATCTGCTGAAAGTGGTGCCGCTCACCATCCACATCCCGCTGCGCGAAGTGCCCTCGCGCCTTTCCAAGGAACGCATCGTCGAAACCGGCGAAATCATCCTCGACGCGCTGAAAAAGGATTTCGGCATCCCCCATCCGCGCCTCGCCGTGGCTGGCCTCAATCCGCATGCCGGCGAAGCCGGCACCATCGGTTTGGAAGAAGACACGATCATCTGCCCCGCCGTCGAAGCGTTGAGCGCAGAAGGCCACACCATTTTGGGGCCGTTGTCGGCCGACGCGATGTTCCACGAAGAAGCGCGCGCGCGTTACGACGCGGCCCTGTGCATGTATCACGACCAGGCGCTGATCCCTTCGAAGACGCTCGCTTTCTGGGACGGCGTGAACGTGACGCTAGGCCTTCCCATCGTGCGCACCTCGCCCGATCACGGCACCGCGCTCGACATCGCAGGCACCGGCAAGGCCGATGTGAGAAGCATGATCGCCGCCATCAAACGCGCCGCACAAATGGCCGATGCCAGAGCGGCGCGATGAAGAATCGCGTTTTCCAACTTGTCATCCCGGCCAAGCGATGCGTCAGCATCGCGCAGAGCCGGGACCTATCGTGCCGCTTCTCGATGGGTCCCGGATCGCGCGAAGATGCGCGTCCGGGATGACAATGGTTTTGGATGAGCTTCCTCCCCTCCGCGAGGTCATCGCAACGCATGGCCTCGCCGCAAAGAAATCTCTCGGACAGAATTTCCTTCTCGATCTCAACCTGACGCGCCGCATCGCACGCGCCGCAGGCCCGTTGGAAGGCGAGACGTTCTACGAAGTCGGCCCCGGCCCCGGCGGACTGACCCGCGCGCTGCTCGCCGAAGGCGCAGGCCGCGTCATCGCGGTGGAGCGCGACGCGCGCTGCATCCCCGCGCTCGAACAGATCGCCGCCGCCTATCCCGGAAAATTGCAGATCATCGAAGACGATGCGCTCGCACTCGACGAGGCGAAACTGTTCGACAAGCCCGTGCGCGTGGCCGCGAACCTTCCCTACAATGTCGGCACCGCGCTGCTGGTGAAATGGCTCTCGGCCGAAACCTGGCCGCCCTTCTGGAAAAGCCTGACGCTCATGTTCCAGCGCGAGGTTGCCGAACGCCTCGTCGCCAAACCCGACACCGAACATTACGGGCGCCTGTCCGTGCTGACACAATGGCGCGCGAACGCGAAAATACAGTTCGACGTCTCGCGCAGCGCCTTCGTTCCGCCGCCGAAAATCACCTCCTCCATCGTGCGCATCGAACCGCTCGCAAAGCCCGTGGCGGATGCACGGCTTTCCGATCTGGAGAAAGTGACCGCAGCCGCCTTCGGACAGCGCCGCAAGATGTTGCGGCAAAGCCTGAAATCGCTGTCACCCGATGCCGAACGCCTGGTAACGGAAGCAGGCCTCGATCCAACCGCGCGTGCCGAAACATTGTCCGTTTCCGATTTCTCCGCACTTACCCGAACCTTTTTTCCCTAATCCGTCATGGCCCGCGAATGCGGGCCACCCAGGTGACCTTGTTCTCAGAAATGGATCACGCGGAGACGCGGAGTTGCGCTTTTGCCTCCGCGTTCTCCGCGTCTCCGCGTGCGAATTCCCATTGTGTACAGAACCCAACTGGGTGGCCCGCATTCGCGGGCCATGACACCGAGGATAGGAGTTGAGAGGGAAGATGAGGCATGCCACACTGACATAAAGTCATTCAGGGAGACGAAAGATGCGCAGCCAGGTTGTCGTGGAATTCGGGGCACCGCTCAAGGAAGTCGAAACGCCGACGCCGGAGCCGACAGGCACGGAAGTCCTGCTGAAAGTCCACAATGCGGGCGTCTGCCATTCCGACGTGCATCTCCATGACGGCTATTTCGATCTCGGCGGCGGCAACAAGCTGCCAACCTCGAACATCAAGCTGCCGCACACGCTGGGCCACGAGATCGAAGGCGAAGTGATCGCCGTCGGCCCCGATGCGAAAGGCGTGAAGGTCGGCCAGCGTTACGCAGCCTTCCCGTGGATCGGTTGCGGCAAGTGCCCGTCGTGCCTGCGCGGCGAAGAAAACATCTGCACCGGCGGCCCGCGCCAGCTCGGCTGCTCCAACGGCTGCCCCGGCGGATACGCGACGCATGTGCTGGTGCCGCATCCGCGCTATCTCATCGATTACGGCAACATCGATCCCGCATTGGGCGCTGCCTATATGTGCTCCGGCCTCACCGCGTTCGCCGCGATGAAGAAGGTCGGCAAACTCGCGCCGGACGATCAGGTGCTCGTGCTGGGCGTCGGCGGCGTCGGCATGATGGGCGTGCAATTCGCGAAATCGCTATTCGGCAAGGGCCCGCTCGCAGCCGACATCGACGAAGGCCGTCTCGAAGCGGCGAAGAAAGCGGGCGCGAGTGCCACCTACAACACCAAAGATCCGGAATCCGCCAAGAAGCTGATGGCCGATACCAATGGCGGCGCATATGCGGTGGTGGATTTCGTGGGTTCGGAAGCGACCTACAATTATGCGATGAAGACGGTGCGGCGCGGCGGCAAGATCATCATCGTCGGCCTGTTCGGCGGCCAGATGCAGCTTCCGCTGCCGATGTTCCCCTTCCGCACCATCTCCATCGGCGGTTCGATGGTGGGCTCGCTGAACGAGACCAACGAGATGATGGAACTGGTGCGCGCGGGCAAGGTCGATCCGATCCCGTACCAGAAGCGCCCGCTTTCGGACGCGAACAAGACGCTGAACGACCTGCGCGAAGGCAAGATCACAGGGCGCGTGGTGCTGACGCCGTAACATCTGTCATCCCCGGCCTCGCGAAGCGCAAGCTTCGCGAGGGGAAGGGGACCCAGGCGGTGCGTCACGGTGGGGATTTCACCTGGGTGTTCGTACGCTGACGCTACGAACTCCCTCACATCGCGCTTTCGCGCGATGCTCGCCGGGGATGATACCTGAGGAGACGCCATGACCGAACAAATCCTCGAACCCGACCTCATAATCGTCGATCCGCATCATCATCTGTGGGATCGCCCGACCGACATATTGCGCAATCTGCCGCCGTCCGATCACGGCTTCATGGATATCATCCGCAACACGCCGCGTTACCTGCTCGACGAGTTGCTGAAAGACCTGCGCAGCGGCCACAACATCCGCGCCACTGTCTATATGGAATGCGGCGCGATGTATCGCGCGAGCGGGCCAGAGCACCTGCGCTGCGTCGGCGAAACCGAATTCGTCAACGGCATCGCCGCGATGACGGCAAGCGGGCTCTACGGAAATGTGCGCGCCTGCGCGGGCATCGTGGGTCATGTCGATTTCCGCTGGGGCGCGGAAGTGGAAAACGTACTGCGCTCGCATATCGGCGCGGGCCACGGCCGCTTCCGCGGCATCCGCCAGAGCGCTTCCTACGACGACGATCCGAACGTGCTCGGTCCCCTGCATGGCCGCGTGCCGGGCGGGCTCTATCGCGATCCCAAATTCCGCGAAGGCTTCGCGGTTCTTTCCAGGCTCGGGCTTTCGTTCGATGCGTGGCTATTGGAACCGCAACTGCCCGACCTCATCGATCTGGCGCGCGCCTTCCCCGAAACAGCAATCGTCCTCGATCACGTCGGCACGCCGCTCGGCATTGGGCGGTATGAAGGCAAGCGCGACGAACGCTTCGGCGAATGGCGCGATAACATCCGCACGCTCGCCAAATGCCCCAATGTGAACGTGAAGCTGGGTGGATTGCCCATGCCCTTCGGCGGCTGGCGCAAACGCATGGAAGGCCCGGACGAGACCAGTGAGGCGCTGGCCGCGCAATGGAAGCCCTACATCGAAACCTGCATCGAAGCGTTCGGACCGGACCGCTCGATGTTCGAAAGCAATTTCCCCGTGGATCGCTTCGGTGCGACGTACGCCGCGCTGTGGAACGCTTTTAAACTTCTGACCAAAGGCGCATCGGCGGCGGAGAAGACGGCACTGTTCAGCGGGACGGCGATGCGGGTGTATCGGATTAGCCTCGACTAACCCACATTCCTCAACACTCACCTCCCCCTACGCGGGGAGGTCGACACGCGGAACGCGTGGCGGGTGGGGGCCACGAAACAAATTCCGTGCATGAAGGCCCCACCCGGTCGCGTGCCGATGCACGCGCCCGACCTCCCAGAGGGGAGGTAAGTTTAGCTCTTGCCGGTAAGCGCGCGGGCGAATTCCGACAACCCTATCTGTCTTGTGCGCTTCAACCGCTCGGCGGCCAGGATGGTTTCGAGCTGCATCTGCGCCGCCTCGATATCGTCATTGACGATGATGTAGTCATATTCCGCCCAGTGGCTGATCTCGTCGGCCGCTTTGGCCATGCGGGCCTGCACGACATCTTCCTCGTCCTGCGCGCGCGCGCGCAGGCGGCGTTCGAGTTCGTCGTGGCTCGGCGGCAGCACGAACACGCTCACCACGTCGTCGCGCGCCTGCTGCTTCAGCTGCTGCGTGCCCTGCCAGTCGATGTCGAACAACACGTCCTTGCCGCTCGCCAGAATATCCTCGACCGCCTTCTTCGGCGTGCCGTAACGGTTCTCGAAGACGGTCGCATGTTCGAGGAATTCGCGCGCCTTGGCGCGGCGTTCGAACTCCGCGGCATCGATGAAGTAGTAATCGCGGCCCTCTATCTCGCCCGCGCGCGGCCGCCGCGTGGTGGCCGACACGCTCATCTGGATCGCGGGATCGCTTTCCAAGAGGCGGCGCGAAAGTGTGGTCTTGCCCGCGCCCGAAGGCGAGGACAGCACCAGCATCAGACCTCTGCGTTTCATCTGGCCCCCGCCCATCGCCCTCACTCCACGTTCTGCGCTTGCTCGCGGAACTGGTCGATGGCGGCTTTGAGCGCGAGGCCCGTGCGCGTGAGCTGGATGTCGGCGGATTTCGAGCACAGCGTGTTGGCTTCGCGGTTGAATTCCTGCGCCAGAAAATCGAGCTTGCGGCCCACCGCATCGCCCGATTTCAGCAATGCGCGCGCTTCGTGCACATGCGCCCCCAGCCGGTCCAGTTCCTCGCGCACGTCGGCGCGGGCGGCCAGCAGCGCCACCTCCTGCGCCAGGCGGTCTTCGGCAAGCGCACCGGGCGCCAGCAATTCGTTCAGTTGCGACGTCAGACGGTCGCGCAGGGTCGCGGGCTGCGTGGCGGCAAGCTTGGTCGCGGCCATCACCAGATCGCTGATCTCGCCCAGAAGATTGTTCAGCACATTGGCGAGCTTCTGGCCTTCGCTGGCGCGCGCGCGCGCCAGGGCATCGAACGCGCTCGCCAGGCTTTCGAGGATCGCCGCATCCCGCGCCGCGCGTTCCGGCGCGCTCGCCGATTGGGAATCGTCCTGCACGATGACGCCCTTCAGCGCCAGCAATCCGTCCACGCGCGCGGGCGGCAGGCCCGTTTCGGCGGAAACCTCGCGCGCGATCTTCACGGCGGCGGCAAGCGCCACCGCATCGATCTTCAAGCCCCGCGCATTGTCGCCCGCGTCCACCGTCAGCGTGCATTGTATCGTGCCGCGCTTGAATCGGGCCGAGGCCAGCGGGCGGGCGGCCATTTCCACGCTCTCGAAACCGGGCGGCGTGCGCAGGCGCAGATCGAGACCCCGTCCGTTGACGCTCTTCGCTTCCCAGCGCCAGCGCATGCTGTCGTGCGCGCCTTGCGATTCGGCGAAACCGGTCATGGAAACCAGGGCCATCAGGCGCCTCCGGTGATGCGCTTCGACCTTAACCCCTGGGCGCGGGCGGCGAAAGCTTTTGCTGATCGTGAATTTTGCGCCATTTCGCGACGTTCTTTTCGTGTTCGGCGATGGTCGGCGAAAAGACGTGACCGCCGGTTCCGTCGGCCACGAAATAGAGGTCCGGGGTTTGATCGGGATTGAGCACGGCGGCAATCGCATCCGCGCCGGGATTCGAGATCGGCTGCGGCGGCAGGCCGGCGATGACATAGGTGTTGAAGGGCGTGGCGGCGCGGATCTCGCTTTCGAGAATGGCGCGCCCCAGCGGATAGCCGCGTGTGATGCCGTAGATGATGGTGGGATCGGATTGCAGCGGCATTCCGATCCTGAGCCGGTTCACGAACACCGATGCGATGTGGCGGCGCTCGGAAGGCAACGCCGTTTCCTTTTCCACGATGGAGGCAAGGATGATCGCCTGCTCGCGCGTGGTGAACGGAAGATCGGCGGCACGATTTGGCCACAGCCTGTCGAGAAGTGCCCCCTGCGCGGCCTTCATGCGGGTGAAGATATCGGTGCGCGTGGTGCCGTGCGTGAAGAGATAGGTTTCGGGAAGCAGCGTGCCTTCGGCCGGAACCGCGCCCGCCTCGCCTTGCAGCGCCTTATCGTTCTTCACGATGTCGTAGATCATCCGGCTGGTGAGGCCTTCGGCGGCCGTGAGCTTGTGCTGCACGACCTTGCCGGAAATCAGGATGTCCGCGATCTCCTTCAAACTCGCCTTTGCGGGGATCGCGTATTCGCCCGCCTTCAACGAAGCCGCCAGCCCGCGCAGCCGCACGCCGATCTCGAACAGATAGGCATGTTTGACGACGTGAGCCTCTTCCAGCGCGTGCGCGGTTTTCGAAACGCCCGAACGCGGCGCGATCAGCACCACGGTGTCCTTCGCCGCCGGGCCGGGCGCCCTGAAATTCGCCGATTCCCATTCGAACACGCCTGCGACGATCACGGCGAGCGCGATCAGCATGGCGGCGAAACGTTTCATGCGGAAAATCTATTGGGGTTGGGTGAAGATCAGAGAGGCGTTGGTGCCGCCGAAGCCGAAGGAATTGGAAAGCGTCGCCTTGACCTCTCGCTTCTTCGCGGTATTCGCGACGAGATCGAGCGTGGTCTCGACGTCGGGATTGTCGAGATTGATGCTCGGCGGCACGATCTGGTCGCGCATCGCAAGCAGGCAGAAGATCGCTTCCACCGCACCCGCCGCACCGAGCAGGTGCCCGATCGAGGATTTCGTCGAGGATATCGAGGTCTTGGGTGCCGCGTTGCCGAGCAGGCGCTGCACCGCGCCAAGCTCGATGCCGTCGGCCATGGTCGATGTGCCGTGCGCGTTCACATAATCGATGTCGGATGCCGAAAGCCCCGCGCGCTTCAGCGCCATCTGCATCGCGCGGTAACCGCCCTCGCCGTCTTCGGCCGGTGCGGTGATGTGATGGGCGTCGCCCGACAGGCCATAGCCCGTCACTTCGCCATAGATCTTCGCGCCGCGTGCCTTGGCGTGTTCGTATTCTTCGAGCATCACCATGCCCGACCCTTCGCCCATCACGAAGCCGTCGCGATCCTTGTCGTAGGGCCGCGAGGCCTTCTCGGGCGTATCGTTGAAGGCGGTGGAAAGCGCACGGCAGGCATTGAAGCCCGCGATGCCAAGCCGCGA
>CAZTCU010000043.1:0-14965 GCA_964612235.1 uncultured Rhizobium sp. | reverse complement strand
CCGCTCGAAGCCTTCGTGCCGATGGTGCAGCGGGTGATGGCGCGTCCGAAACGTTCGATCTATCTGCGCACCGACGGTTCGGCGCCGGTTCAGCAGGCGGCTGAATAAACTTCGATACTACGGAAGCAGAATCGTCGCGCCTGTCGTCGTGCGCGAATGCAGCGCTTCGTGTGCTGCGCGTGCATCGGCCAGTTTGAATCTCTGATTGATTTCGATGGTCACGACGCCTTTGGCGATGACGTCGAAGAGATCGTCCGCCGTTTCCTGCAGCTCCGTGCGCGTCGCGATGTAATGCGCAAGCGTGGGGCGGGTGAGATAGAGCGAGCCTTTCATGCTGAGAATGCCGGGCTCAAAAGGCGGCACCGCGCCGGACGAATTGCCGAAACTCACCATCATCCCGCGTGGGCGCAGGCAGTCGAGTGAGCCGTTCCAGGTGTCCTTGCCGACGGAATCATAGACCACCGGCAGACCGCCGCCCGCGATGTCGCGCACGCGATCGACCCATTTTTCGGCGCGCAGATTGAGGACATGATCGTAACCGCGGCTTTTGGCGAGCGCGATCTTGTCATCGGAGCCCACGGTCCCGATGACGGTTGCGCCCAGATGTTTTGCCCATTGGCCCGCGATCAGACCCACGCCGCCCGCGGCCGAATGGAACAGGATCGTCTCGCCTTTTTTCACCGGATAGGTGCGCTTCAGCAGATATTGCGCGGTCATGCCTTTGAGCAGGGAAGCCGCTGCCGCTTCGTCCGAAACGGACTTCGGCAGACGTACGAGCCTGTCGGCCGGAACATTGGCCGCTTCGGCATAGGTGCCGATGGGGCCGCCGCAATAGCCGACACGGTCACCGACCGACAATCCGGTTACGCCCTCACCGAGCGCGTCGACGACGCCCGCCGCTTCCATGCCGAGGCCGGACGGCAGCGCGACCGGATAAAGACCGGAGCGATGATAGGTGTCGATGAAATTCAACCCGATTGCGGTGTGGCGCACGCGCGCCTGCCCGCGTCCCGGCGGCGCGAGATCGACATCCTTGTATTCCAGCACATCTGGCCCGCCCGTCTTTTCGAACCGGATCGCTTTCATTGCCGCCTCATTTCTGTTCTGTCCGCGAGGCTATAGGATGGGCCTCGGGAGGGGCAAACCGTGATTGTAATCCTCAACGACCTGCTAAACCCCATTGAAGTAACGCGGATCCGCGATGCGCTTGCCGGAGCGCAGTGGCAAGACGGGAGCAGTACCGCAGGCCGCCATGCGCGAATGGTGAAAAACAACGAGCAGGCGATGGGGCCGCAAGTGGAGATGCCACGTCGGGTAATCGCCGAAGCGTTGGCGCGCAACGAGCTTTTCAATATGGCGGCTTTGCCGCGAAGCACGACCTCCATCATGTTCAGCCGGTACCGGCCAGGTATGGAATATGGCACCCATATCGATAACGTATTGATGCCAGTGGCCGGTGGGCGCATCCGCACCGATCTGGCCATGACGGTTTTTCTGAGCGATCCGGATTCCTACAGTGGCGGTGCGCTTTCCATTTCCGGCAGCGAAACTGGAATCCGCTTGGCCGCAGGCAGTGCGGCGTTCTACCCGGCAACAACCTTGCATCGCGTGACGCCTGTGGAGACCGGCGAGCGTCTGGCAGCGGTGCTTTGGGTACAGAGTTTGGTGCGCGAAGATGCTGCACGCGAGACCTTGTACGATCTCGCGCGGGCCCGGCGCATGATTCTCGATACGGAAGGCAAGACCGAGGCCTTCGATCTGGTCGCCAAGAGCCACGCGAATCTTTTGCGGCGCTGGGCAGAGCTCTGACTGTTAACCCTGTTTACGGTGTTAACAATTTGTTAAGGGTTGGACTATGATTTTCCTCGCTTTTCGATTTGGGCCCGGTTCTTGCGTAAATGTGTGATGGAACACGTTTTTGAAGGTTGGTAGAATGAAGTTCTTGTCGCGCGCCGCCCTAGGTCTTGCCATCGCTCCCCTGTTTGCGGGCGCCGCCATGGCCAATCTGGTGACCAATGGCGATTTCGAATCGGGCAACACCGGCTTCACCAGCAGCTACACCAACAACCAGGCGGACTGCACAGGCCCGGCGGTCTATGCAGTCAATGGAAATGCACAGTCGTGCCATCCCTCCTTTGTCGCGGTAACGCCTCATGGCGGTCAGCTGATGATGACGCTCAACGGTGCGACGTCGTCCGGCGTGGAAGTTTGGAATTCGGGCCCGATCACGGTGGTCAACGGCGGCCTCTACAATTTCTCGGCGTGGGCGACGTCTGTTTATCCGAACGATCCCGCCAATCTTGAATTCCTCATCAATGGCGTTTCGATCGGCACGCTGCAGCTGACCAGCGGCACACCCGACTGGTCGCAGTTCTCCCAGAACTGGTTTGCCAATACGACGTCCGCGACGCTTTCGATCATCGATCTCGATCTTGGATTTGACGGCAACGATTTCGCAATCGACGACATCTCGTTCGATCCGATCCGTATTCCCAACCAGGTGCCGGAACCGATGACGCTGGCGCTGATTGGCGCAGGCCTTGCCGGTTTGGGCTTCGGCCGCCGGCGCTCTTAAGCGGACATGACCCAATGAAGATCGCGGCCCGCGGAAACGCAGGTCGCGATTTTTTTTGATCAGCTCAGATGCTGGCGGAAAAAGGTGGCGGTGCGGCCATTTGCGAGGTCGGCGCACGCCTTGTCGTAATGTTCGCCGCCTTCGCGGGCGAAGGCATGGTCCATTTCCGGATAGGTATGGAGCGTGACCAGCGGGTTTGATTTGAGACCCTCGACGATCTGTTTCTGCGCCTCGGGCGGGACGAACTGGTCCTTGGCTGCAATGTGCAGCATCAGAGGCTTCTTGATGGTTTTCGCTTCATCGAGCTTGGTCTGGATATTCACGCCGTAATAGCCGACGGACGCATCGCTGTCGGTACGTGCGGCCGTGAGATAAGCGAGCAATCCGCCGAGGCAATATCCGACCGCGCCCACCTTGCCGGTGCAGCCTTGCGTGCCGCGAAGCTGGGTGATCGTCGCCTGGATGTCTTTCACACCCGCGTCGGGATCGAATCTGTTCATCAGCGCAAAGGCTTGATCCCATTCGGCCTTGGTCTTGTCGGTGAGCTGGACGCCCGGCTGCAGACGCCAGAAGAGATCCGGGCAGAGCGCGAGATAGCCGCGCGCGGCCAAAGCGTCGGCCACGCCGCGCATCACGGCGTTCACGCCGAAGATCTCCTGGACCACCACTACGCCGGGACCGGTGCCCGCGCTGGGAGTGGAGAGATAGCCCGCAAAACTGCCGTCCGGGCCCGCGATCGTGATGTCCTTGCCGCTCATCATTCTCCCCATCCTTGTGACAGGGAAATCAAAGCACAGACGATGACGCTTGCCACCCCTTTTGCGTCAGGCCTGCCCCGGCGGACGCGCGGGCAGTTGCAGGGTCTGCGAAAGCTGCACGGCGTTGGTGATCGGTTGCGAGCAGGTGTTGCGCACGCAGACATAGGCCGTGGGCTGGCCGTTCTGCATCGTCTTGCCGAAGGCGGGATGGCCTTCGGGAAGCGCGTCATCCGGCTCGACCACCATCAGCGTGCGGTGCGTGATGCTGCGGCCATGGACCGCAGCGAGCAATTCCTGCGTCTTGGCGTGGCCTTTCGGTCCCACGATCACGATCTGCAAGCCCGTCATGATCGTCTCGAGCCCATTGATGAAGGCGGCCATCGAGGCAAATGCGCGGCCGAGTTCGCCAGAGAAAGCGCCGACGAGTGCGTTGGAGCGATCGCGATAGGCGATGTCTGCGGTGGCGAAATAGAGCTTCGCCAGCACCACCAGCATCGTACCGTTGGCCGATGCCACCGCCTGATCGAATACGGTGCGCGGACGGAAGAACAGAATCTCGGAATCGTCGCTGGTCTGGAAATAGCCGCCCGTCTGCATGTCCCAGAAATGCTCGTTCATCACGTGCGTCCACGCTTTCGCGCGGTCGAGGAAGCGTTCGTCCTGCGTCACTTCCCACAGCGCGAGCGCAGCGCGCGCCATGTGCGCGTAATCATCGGCGAAACCGGTGTGGTGGCGCTTGCCGTCGCGCCAGGAATGATAGAGGCGGTTGCCGTCGCTCATCGTCTTGACGATGAAGTCGAAGGCCTTGATGCCGGCGTCGATCCAGTCGCGGCGGTTGAAGGCGGCACCCGCGTGTGCGAGGGCCGCGATCATCATGCCGTTCCAGTCGGCAAGTACCTTGTCGTCGCGCATCGGCGCCACCCGCTTGGCGCGCGCGGCGAGCAGGAGTTCGCGCTGGCGCTTGAACAGGGCCTCGTCGGCATCTGGCAGCGGATACACCGCACCGCCAATGCGATGCAGAATGTTCTTGCCCTCCCAATTGCCTTCACGCCGCACGTTGTAGACTTGCTTGAAGCGCTGGGAGAACGTGCCGGCAAGGGCCGCGTCGATCTCCGGCTCGGTCCAGACGTAATATTTGCCTTCCTCGCCTTCGGAATCCGCATCGAAGCTGGAGGCGAACGCATCGCCGACCTTCATGTCGCGCAACACCCACGAGATCGTTTCCTCGATGCGGTCGCGATAAAGCGGGTTCCTGTTGTGCTGCCAGACAAGCGTCAGCAGATCGACGAGTTGCGCGTTGTCGTAGAGCATCTTCTCGAAATGCGGCACGAGCCAGCGTTCGTCGGTCGCGTAACGCGCGAAGCCGCCCCCGACGTGATCGTAGATGCCGCCCATGCACATATTGTCGAGCGAGGTCTGCACCACCTGGAAGAATTGCGCGGCACCCGTGCGCAGATAAGCGCGCCACAGAAGTTCGAGCGAGGTGGTGGTGGGGAATTTCGGCGCGCCGACCGGGCCGCCATAGAAGATGTCGAAACGCTGCGCGATGTGGATCGCGGACATGTCGAGCACCAGCGGATTGAGGTCGCCGCGCATGTCGCGGCCCCAGATGTTCGCCAGCGACTGCTGCACGCGCGCGATGGTGCCCGCGACGGGTTCGGGCTGTTCGCGATAGATGCGCGCGACTTCCTGCAGGATACGCTTGAAGGCGGGCTGGCCGAAGCGTTCTTCCTTCGGGAAGTAGGTGCCGGGAAAGAAGGGTTCGCCCTTGGGCGTAAGGAACATGGTCAGCGGCCAGCCGCCCTGCGTGCCCATGGTCTGGGCGGCGGTCTGATAGAGTTGGTCGATGTCGGGGCGTTCCTCGCGGTCGACCTTCACATTGACGAACAGCGAATTCATCAGCTCCGCCGTTTCGGGGTCGGCGAAGCTTTCGTGGTTCATCACATGGCACCAGTGGCAGGCCGTATAGCCGACCGAAAGCAGGATCGGCTTGTTCTGCGCTTCGGCTTCGGCAAAGGCGTCCGATCCCCACGGGCGCCAGTGCACGGGATTGTCGGCGTGCAGCAGAAGATAGGGGCTTGTTTCCTGGGCGAGTTGATTTTGGCTCATGGAAGCTTTCCGGTATGTCCCTGAACGGCCGTTTGTGGCGGAGTAGCCTTTAGGCCTTGGCTTTCCCTTTAGCGCGTGGGTCCGGCCCGTCACAAGCGCGCGAAGAACCGCAGGAAAAACCGCATGAAGATCCACGTCGAGATGGACATGACGCCGGAAGAGGCCCGCAAGCTCATGGGCCTGCCCGATGTCTCGGCCTTGCAGGACAAGATGCTGGCCGAGATGGAGCGGCGCATGAAAGCGGCGATGGACACCTCGGACCCCGAGGCGATGCTGCGGGCCTGGATGCCGATGGGTGGGCAGGCCTTCGAGCAGTTCCAGAAATTCCTCTGGGACGGCGCGAAGAAAGCCGCGGGCGGCAAGAAGGACGCGAAATAAAGCGTGGCGCGCGCCGACACGATTTTCGCCCTTTCGACAGCCTCCGGCCGCAGCGGCGTGGCGATCATCCGGGTTTCGGGACCGGATGCGGGAAGGGCCCTTGAGCGTTTGAGCGGTGAAGCAAAACCGGCGGCCCGGCTGGCCGCACTGCGCCGCTTCCGCGATGCGTCCGGCGAGATCGACCGCGGGCTGGTGCTCTGGTTCGAGGGGCCGGCCAGTTTCACCGGCGAGGACAGCGCCGAGTTTCACGTCCACGGAGGCCGCGCCATCGTCGAGGCGATGCTTTCGGCACTTGCGGCCATTCCCGGCCTGCGGCCTGCCGAGCCTGGCGAGTTCACACGGCGGGCGGTCGAGAATGGAAAACTGGACCTTACCCGTGCAGAGGCCCTTGCCGATCTGATCGACGCTGAGACCGAGGGGCAGAGGCGGCAGGCGCTCCGGCAATATGAAGGCGTCCTCTACGGATTTTACGAATCCTGGCGCACCCGCCTTATCGCCGCCGTCGCTTGGGCGGAAGCGGCCATTGACTTCGCGGATGAGGAAATCCCGGAAGATGTGTTCGGCAAGGCTCGAACAGCGATCGGAGAGATTGCTAAGGAGATTCAAGGACATTTGGATGACCGGCACCGTGGGGAGCTGGTTCGGGACGGGTTGAACTTAACGGTGATCGGAAATCCGAACGCCGGTAAGAGTTCGCTGGTAAATGCCCTTGCCAGGCGTGATGTCGCTATCGTTTCGGAAGTCGCGGGCACCACCCGCGACGTGATCGAAGTGCGTCTAAATCTTGGAGGCTATCTGGTCACTCTCGCCGACACGGCGGGGCTGCGCGAGACCTCCGATGCCATCGAAAGCGAAGGCGTGCGGCGGGCGCTCGCCCGGGCGGAAGCTGCCGATCTGGTGATTTTGCTGCAGGACGGGACCGCAGCAAAGGCTGCAGCATTCGAGGGCGCCGACCTTGTGGTCTGGAACAAAGCGGACCTGCCCTGGCCGGAACCGCGCGAGGGTTTGAAGCTTTCGCTCAAGACCGGCGAGGGCCTGGACGCGCTGTTGGCCGCGTTGACCGCAAAGGTCGCGCAAAAACTCGAAGCTCCCGCCGAAGCCCCGCCCGTCACGCGGGCCCGCCATCGCCATGCGCTGGAAGAAGCGGCCGTCGCACTCGTCCGCGCAGGCGCCGCGACCGAACCGGAACTGATGGCGGAGGACGCGCGACTTGCCATGCGCGCCATCGGCCGCATCACCGGCAAGGTGGATGTCGAAGACCTGCTCGATGTGATCTTCCGAGATTTCTGCATCGGCAAATGAGCCGGTGGTCATCCCGGGCGGGTGCCTATATGAAGGCGCGCGAAATTGGCGGGTCTTTCTTGTGTCCAGCATCGTCGCGCTGATCGATTACGGTTCGGGCAATCTGCGCTCGGCAGAGAAGGCGCTTGCGCGGGCGGCGCGCGAAAGCGCGACCGGTCATGAGATCGTGGTCACCGACAAGCCGGGCGTGGTGGCCGGTGCAGAACGCATCGTGTTGCCTGGCGTGGGCGCGTTTGCCGACTGCATGGGCGGACTTTCGAAACTCGACGGCATGATCGACGCGCTGAACGATGCGGTGATCGCCAAGGGTCGTCCGTTCCTCGGCATCTGCGTGGGTATGCAGTTGATGGCACGGACCGGGCGCGAATTCGGCGACACGCCGGGCCTTGGCTGGATCGACGGCGAGGTGGTGCGGCTCACCCCATCGGATGCGTCGTTGAAGATTCCGCACATGGGATGGAATGAGCTGGACGTCGTGCACCCGCACGCGTTGACGCAGAATCTTGCAAAGGATGCGCATGCCTATTTCGTGCATTCCTTTGAGATGCGTACAGCGAATGCAGATCATGTGGTGGCGCGCACCGATTACGGCGGCGCGGTGACTGCTATTGTTGGGCGGGACAATTTCGCGGGCACCCAATTCCACCCGGAAAAGAGCCAGGCCGTGGGTCTGGCGCTGCTGGGCAATTTCCTCAAATGGCGCCCATGATCCTGTTTCCCGCCATCGATCTGAAAGACGGCCAGTGCGTGCGCCTGAAGCGCGGCGCAATGGACGAGGCAACCGTGTTCAACGACAGCCCGGCCGATCAGGCACGCGCGTTTGCGGCGATGGGATTTGAATGGCTGCATTGCGTCGATCTCAATGGCGCGTTCGAGGGGCGCTCGGTGAACGCCGATGCGATCCGCGCCATTCGCAAGGCCATTGATCTGCCGATCCAGCTGGGTGGCGGCTTGCGCGACATGGCGGGGATCGAAGGTTGGCTCGATGCGGGGATCACGCGCGTGATCCTGGGGACCGCGGCGCTGCGCAATCCGGCGCTGGTGAGGGAGGCGGCCAAGGCGCATCCCAAACGCATCGCCGTCGGCATCGATGCGCGCGACGGCAAGGTCGCGGTCGAAGGCTGGGCGGAGACTTCTACGCTCGATGCCGCCGATCTGGCGCGAAGGTTCGAGGACGCGGGCGTTGCCGCGATCATCTTCACCGACATCGCTCGCGACGGCATGCTGCAAGGCGTGAATGTGGAAGCGACGGCGGCCCTTTCGCGCGCCGTACGCATTCCGGTTATCGCATCGGGCGGCGTTGCCGGCATCGGCGATGTTGCAGCTCTTGTTGCAGCAAAGGAGCGCAATATCGAAGGTGTGGTGATCGGGCGTGCGCTCTATGACGGGTGCATCGAGCCGGCCGAGGCTTTGAAGCTTGCTAAAACAGCGTGATGCGCACGGATACGGCCTCGCGGATCATCAAGGCGACGCCGCAGCGGATCTATGATGCCTTCCTCGATCCGAATGCGGTCGCGTCGTGGCGGCCGCCGAAGGGAATGACGGCGCGGATTTATGCCTTCGAGGCGCGAGAAGGCGGCCGCTATCGCATGGCGTTTCTTTATAAAGATGCGAAGCATCAAACGCGCGGCAAGACTTCGGAGCACGCCGATGTGTTCGACGGTCGCTTTGTGAAGCTGGAGCCGGGCAAGCGGATTGTGGAAGAGGTCAAATTCGAGTCCGAAGATTCGGGCTTTGCGGACGCGATGCGGATCACCACGACGCTGACATCCGTTCCAGATGGGACGGAGGTTCGGTTCGTCTGTGAGAATGTGCCACCTAGCATCAAGCCCGAAGACCACCAGGCCGGGATGGCATCGACACTGGAAAATCTCGCGGCGTTTGTGGAGTAGAGGCTAGCTGCGGCTCAGCCGGCGGCAGATTTCATCAAGCTGTTCGAGCGTGCGGTAACGGATCTTCACCTCGCCCCCTTTGTCGCCGCGGTGGTGAATTTCGACTTGCAGACCCAGCTTGTCGGCCAACTGTTTTTCGAGGGCTATTGTATCGGGGTCTTTTTCCAAGGCGTTCTTCTGGATAGCTTTTCGAACCTTTTCCGAACGCTGTTCGGCTTCCCGAACATTCAACTCCGCTTCCACGATGGCCTTGGCGCGCGCCTCGGCATCGGGTGCGCCGATCAGGGTCCTGGCGTGACCGGCGGTGAGTTTGCCGTCGCGCAGCATGGACTGCACGGACTCGGGCAGCTTCAGCAGTCGGATCGTGTTGGCGACGTGGCTGCGGCTCTTGCCGACCTCTTGGGCGATCTTCTCCTGGGTGTAGTGGAAGCGGCCGATCAGTTCCTGATAGGCGGCGGCTTCTTCGATGGCGTTGAGATCCGACCGTTGGACGTTTTCGACAATGGCGAGTTCGAGCGCCTCGCCATCCTCCATCTCGCGGATGACAACGGGCACGTCATGAAGCTTGGCGCGCTGGGCCGCTCGCCAGCGGCGCTCGCCCGCCACGATCTCATAACTGTCGCTGATACCCTTCACCGGGCGCACGAGGATCGGCTGCAGGATTCCCTTTTCGCGGATCGAGTTCGAGAGGTCTTCCAGTTCGGCCTCGGCGAAATTTTTGCGCGGCTGGTTGGGGTTGGGTTTGAGGAACGCAATCGGAAGCGTGCGCGTGTTTTTGGCATCGGCGCGCGCGGGCGCGATATCGTCTCCGATCAATGCGGAGAGACCGCGCCCCAACCCCGATCGTTTCTCCGCCATCATGCCGCTTCTCGTGCCTGTTCGCGCTGGATGAGTTCGCCGGCGAGCTTGATATAGGCCTGGCTGCCGGGACATTTGAGATCGTAGATCAGCGCGGGCAAGCCGTGGCTCGGCGCTTCGGAAATGCGCACATTGCGCGGAATGACGGTTTTATAGACTTTTTCGCCCATGTGCCCGCGCACGTCGGCCGCCACCTGGTCCGACAATTTGTTTCGCTTGTCGTACATGGTGAGCACGATGCCCTGCACTTCCAATTGCGGATTCAATCCGGCGCGCACGCGCTCGATGGTCTTGAGTAATTGCGTGAGACCTTCGAGCGCGAAGAATTCGCATTGCAGCGGCACGAGCACGGCATCGGCGGCGGCCATGGCGTTCACCGTGAGCAATGTAAGTGACGGCGGGCAATCGATCAGCACATAGGCGAAATTCTGGTCGTCGCTTTCGGCGAACGCATCGAGCGCGTCCTTCAGACGGTAATTGCGCCGCTCCATGTCGATCAGTTCGAGTTCGGCGCCGGAGAGATCGACGGTGGCGGGCACGATGGAAAGACGCGGCACTTTCGTCGGTATCACTGCGCGCCCGAGCGGCTCGCCGCCCAGCAGCACGTCATAGATCGTCACCTTGCGGTCGGCTTGTTCGATGCCAAGTCCGGTGGAGGCGTTTCCTTGCGGGTCGATGTCGATGAGCAAGGTCGGTTTGCCGATCGCGGCGAGCGCGGTCGCCAGATTGATCGCGGTCGTGGTCTTGCCCACGCCGCCCTTCTGGTTGGCGACGACCATTACGCGCGGCCTGCGGGCATCAGGCCGGGACAAACGGGCGACCAGGTTGGACATGGGCCAGCTTTCGGATTTCCAGGATCGTGCCGGAGCCTGATCGGGAAGGATGTTTTACAACCTCCATCTTCCAAGATTTTGTGGCTTCTTTCAATTCTGCCTCAACATCTTGACCTTTTAGGAACAAATTCACGGTATTTGGTGACTGGAACCGTCGCGCATAGCCGAGGAGATGATCGAGAGGCGCACAAGCTCGAGCCGTTACGACATCAAAGCCTTCTGGGGTGCCCTCTTCAATGCGCGCATTGCGGATATCCACCTCTACCTGCAGGACTTGGGCGGCTTCGGCCAGAAACCGGCATTTCTTGGCGATGGATTCGAAAAGCGAAACCCGGATATCCGGACGCAGAGCGGCAATAACCAGAGCCGGAAACCCTGCCCCGCTGCCCAAATCTGCCACTGTCCGCGCAGGGTTAGGCACGAATGGCAGGAGTTGGGCGCTATCCCAGACGTGACGCTTCCAGACGTCTCCGAGCGAGGATTTGGAAACGAGGTTCTGGCGGGCGTTCCATTCCCTCAGGAGCGTCACATAGGCTTCGAGCCGGGCCAGTGTTTCACGTGAAACATTCGCGACGTCAGCGAATTCGGCAGGCCCAAAGATCTCAGGCAACCGCCCGCTCCTTGCTGCGCGCCCGAACATGAGCCAGCACCAAGGTCAAAGCCGCGGGCGTGACGCCATCGATACGGGCCGCCTGCCCCAAGGTCGCCGGGCGGATACGGCCCAGCTTCTGAACGGCTTCGGTCGAAAGGCCATGAACTTGGGCGTAGTCGAGGTCGTCCGGAAGATTCAGGGCTTCGTCCCGGCGGAAAGCCAGGATGTCGGCGTCCTGCCGGTTCATGTAACCCGCATAGCGCGCGTCGATTTCGAGCTGTTCGACGATCTCCGACGGGATCGCATTCAGTTCCGGCCAGACGCGCGCCACTTCGGCAAATCCAACGTCGGGTAGCCCCATAAGGTCATGGGCAGAGCGGCGGGCGCCATCCAGGCGGACCTGGAGCCCGTGCTTCTGGGCCCCGTTGGGCGTGATATCCAGGGCGCGGACTTTGGCCCGCGCCTCTGCGAGAGCCATGGATTTGGCGGCGAACGCCCGGCTCCGTTCGGCGCCCACACACCCCGCAGCTTCACCAACGGCCGTCAGCCGCTGATCCGCATTGTCCGCACGCAGGCTAAGCCTGTATTCGGCGCGAGATGTGAACATGCGGTACGGTTCGCTGGCGCCCTTGGTCACCAGGTCATCGATCATCACGCCGATATAGGCCGAGGCACGGTCCAGAATGATGGGGTCGCTGCCACCCGTCTGCCGCGCCGCGTTCCATCCGGCCATCAACCCTTGGGCGGCAGCTTCTTCATATCCTGTCGTGCCGTTGATCTGGCCGGCGAGATAGAGGCCCGGCACGCGCTTGGTCTCCAGCGATGGCTTTAGCTCGCGGGGATCCACATAGTCGTATTCGATGGCATAGCCGGGACGAAGGACACGTACCTTTTCCAGCCCCGGAATCGTTGCGAGAAGCGCGTGCTGCACGTCCTCCGGCAAGGAGGTGGAGATACCGTTTGGATAAATCGTGTCGTCATCAAGCCCTTCCGGCTCCAGGAAAATCTGGTGGCTGTCGCGGGCAGCGAACCGCACCACCTTGTCCTCGATGGAGGGACAATAGCGGGGGCCCGTGCTCTCGATCTGGCCGGAATACATGGGCGCGCGATCGAGATTGGCGCGGATGATCGCATGGGTGGCGGCGGTCGTGCGCGTGATGTGGCAGGCGATCTGAGGCGTTTCGATGCGTGGGGTCAGGAAGGAGAACGGCACTGGCGGATCATCGCCAAGCTGACGGTCCAGCGAAGCCCAGTCGATGGTCTTGCCGTCGAGGCGGGGCGGCGTGCCGGTCTTGAGCCGACCCATGGCAAGCCCGAAGCCATAAAGCGTTTGTGAAAGACCCACTGACGGGGCTTCGACATTGGAGCTGGCAATCGCCTCCCCCTTCGCGGAAGCGCGACCTGCCGGAATCTTTGTCTCACCGATATGGATCAGCCCGCGCAGGAAGGTACCGGTTGTCAGCACAACCGCCGCAGCTTCGATCCGCTGGCCCTCGGCTGTGACGACGCCTGCAATACGACCGTCCTTGAGGATCAGGTCTTCGGCGGCCGATCCAAGAATCTCAAGATTGGCAACGTTTTCGAGCGCGCTCTGCACCGCGCGCTTGTAGAGCTTGCGATCTGCCTGTGCGCGGGGGCCGCGAACCGCAGGGCCCTTGCGGCGGTTGAGAACACGAAACTGGATACCGCCCGCATCCGCGACGCGGCCCATCAGGCCATCAAGCGCGTCGATCTCGCGGACCAAATGGCCCTTACCGACCCCGCCGATGGCGGGATTGCAGGACATTTCGCCAATGGTTTCTAGCTTGTGCGTGAGAAGAAGCGTCTTCGCCCCAAAGCGCGCGGAAGCCGCCGCAGCTTCGCAGCCGGCATGCCCGCCTCCGATCACGATGACGTCGAACTTCATGGCGCGTCGTTTAGGCGCGAAGGCGAAGCTTCGCAAGACGCTGATGTTTCACGTGAAACAGAGAAGTGTCCGCATTATGCTGCATTGCAGCATAAACTGTACGCGCTAATTGTCGTCCATCTTCAGCGCGGCGATGAAAGCCTCCTGCGGGATTTCCACCTTGCCGAACTGGCGCATCTTTTTCTTGCCCTCTTTCTGCTTGTCGAGGAGCTTGCGCTTGCGGGAGATGTCGCCGCCGTAGCATTTGGCGGTCACATCTTTCCTGAGTGCGCTGATGGTTTCGCGCGCGATGATCTTTCCGCCGATGGCAGCCTGAATGGGAATCTGGAACAGGTGGCGCGGGATCAACTCTTTGAGCTTCTCGCACATCGCGCGGCCGCGATTTTCCGCGCGTGAGCGATTGACGATGATGGAGAGCGCATCGACTGGATCGCCATTGACGAGGATCGACATCTTCACGAGGTCGCCTTCCTCATAGCCCTCGATGTGATAGTCGAAGCTGGCATAGCCGCGGGAAACCGATTTCAGGCGGTCGTAGAAATCGAACACCACTTCGTTGAGCGGCAGCTTGTAGATCAGCATCGCGCGCGCGCCGGCATAGGTGAGTTCGACCTGGCTACCACGGCGGTCTTCGCAAAGCTTCAGCACCGAACCCAGATATTCGTCGGGTACGAAAATGGTGGCTTTGATCCACGGTTCTTCGATGAATTTGATGCGTGTGACATCGGGCATGTCCGCCGGATTGTGCAGCTCCTTCATCGTGCCGTCGTTCATGTGCAGACGGTAAATGACGCTGGGCGCCGTGGTGATAAGGTCGAGATTGAATTCGCGTTCCAGCCGTTCGCGGATGATCTCCAGATGCAAAAGGCCCAGGAAGCCGCAGCGGAAGCCGAAGCCTAAGGCTGCGGAGGATTCGGTTTCGTAGGTGAAGCTCGCATCGTTCAGATGCAGCTTTGACAGGGCTTCTCGCAAATCTTCGAACTGCGCGGCATCGACGGGGAAGAGACCACAGAACACCACCTGCTGCGCCGGCTTGAAGCCGGGAAGCGGGATTTCGGTGCCCTTGCGTTCGTCCGTAATGGTGTCGCCCACTTGCGTGTCGGCAACTTCCTTGATCGCGGCGGTGAAGAAGCCGACTTCGCCGGGGCCGAGCTTTTCGACCATCACCTGTTTGGGCGTGAACACGCCGACGCGCTCGAGCTGATAGACGGCGTTGGACGCCATCATGCGAATCTTCTGTCCGCGCTTCAGTTCGCCATCGACGATGCGCACCAGCACGACGACGCCGAGATAGGTGTCGTACCAGCTATCGACCAGCAGAGCTTTCAGTGGCGCCGCCGCATCGCCTTTCGGCGCGGGCAGGCGTGTCACGATGGCTTCGAGCACGCCTTCGATGTTGAGCCCGGTCTTGGCGGAAATCGGAATGGCTTCGGAGGCGTCGATGCCGATCACGTCTTCGATCTGCTGACGCACGCGGTCGGGCTCGGCGGCGGGAAGGTCCACCTTGTTGAGCACCGGCACGATTTCGAGATTGGCGTCGATCGCCTGATAGACATTGGCGAGGGTCTGGGCTTCTACGCCCTGGCTCGCATCGACCACCAGCAGCGCGCCCTCGCAGGCTGCCAAACAGCGCGAGACTTCATAGGCGAAGTCCACATGGCCGGGCGTGTCCATCAGGTTGAGGACGTAAGTCTCGCCGTCGTGTGCCTTGTATTCGAGACGCACGGTTTGGGCCTTGATGGTGATGCCGCGCTCGCGCTCG
>CAZTCU010000042.1:12331-15052 GCA_964612235.1 uncultured Rhizobium sp. | reverse complement strand
TTGCCGCTGGTGCATCCGGATCGCGTGGCGGGTGTGATCGGAATCAACACGCCTTTCCTTTCCCGGCCGCCCATCGATCCGATCATGGGAATGAAGGCGCTCTACGGCGAGGACATGTACATCGTCTATTTCCAGAAGCCGGGCGAAGCCGACGCGGTTCTGGCCAAGGATGTGGGGCGCGTGTTCCGCTTCTTCATGCGCAAGAACGGGATCACGGCGGAAGCCTTTGCGCAGATGCCGGAGGAATTGAAGCGGTTCGCGCTGGTCAAGGCGCTGGAGATGGACGAAACGCTCTGGCCGGGCGAGCTTTTGCTGACGCCTGAGGAACTGAACTATTTCGTCGAGACGTTCACGCGCACGGGCTTTACGGGCGGCATCAACTGGTATCGCAATTTTACGCGCAACTGGAAGCTTTCGGGCACCTGGGCGCAGAAGGTGCGGCAGCCTTCGCTGATGATCATGGCGGAAGACGACGTGATCCTGTCGCCCAAGATGGCGGATGGGATGGAACGTTTCGTGCCCGATCTGGAAAAGGTCCTGATCCGTAAATGCGGGCACTGGACGCAACAGGAGCATCCGCAGGAAACCAATGAGGCGATGATCGGCTGGCTGAAACGGCGGTTTCCGACATGAGCGTCGAACCCGTTTTCGATATCGCCAACAACGGCATCCTGATCTTCTGGCTGCTGCTGATCGTGGCGCCGCATTGGCGCGTGACGGAGCTTTTGGTGCAATCGGTCGTGGTGCCCGTCGTCATCGGGCTTACCTACACCTGGTTGATCGCGATGGTGTTCTTTGGCGGCGCATTGCCGGAAGGCGGGAATTTCACTTCGCTTTCCGGCGTGATGACGTTCTTCACCTCGCCGGTCGCGGCAACAGCCGGGTGGATTCATTATCTCGCGTTCGATCTGTTCCTGGGTGCATGGCAGGTTCGCGATGCGACGCGGCGCGGCATTCCGCATCTGGCCGTCATTCCTTGCCTGATACTGACTTTGCTCGCGGGGCCCGTGGGGTTGCTGCTTTATCTGGCGCTGCGGGCGGGAATGCGGCGAGGTGGGATTCTGCTCGAAGACCCTGTTTGAGGCATGGGCGGCGCCGCGGATACAATCGACACGTTTTCCTATGCGGCGCCGGACGATCCGTGGCTGAAACGCAAGCTCATCCAGGGCATCGAACGGATAACGGGGCAGCCCTATCTCAAACGCATCTACGAGGACAATCGCGCCCATCCGATAGCGGGCGAGAGCTTTTTCGATGCCGCGATGCGACGGCTGGAGTTGCGGATCGTCGCCAATGAAGACGCACTCGCGCGCTGGCCGAAGACGGGGCCGCTCGTCGTGGTGGCGAACCATCCGTTCGGCGTGCTGGACGGGCTTATCATCTGTCATCTGGTCTCGAAGGTGCGCAGCGATTTTCGCGTGCTGACCAATTCGGTGCTCCATCGGGCGGAGGAGATTCGCACGTTTCTATTGCCGGTCGATTTCGCCGACACGCAGGCGGCCCTTCAGACCAACCTGCGCACGCGGGCGGAAGCCAAGCTGCACCTGACCAAGGGTGGATGTCTGATCGTGTTTCCGGCGGGCGGGGTTTCGACCACGCCATCGCTCTGGCACAGCCGCGCGGTGGATGCGGAATGGAAGACGTTCACCGGGCGGCTGATCGCGCAGACCCGCGCGCCGGTTGCACCAGTGTTCTTCGCAGGGCAGAACTCGCGGCTGTTCCAGCTTGCAAGCCATGTGAGCATGACCTTGCGGCTTTCGCTTCTGTTCAAGGAGATACATGACAGGATCGGGACGGCCGTGCATGTGCGGGTGGGTGATGTGATTGCATTCGATACGCTGCCCGCCGAACGGCAGCTTTTCATGCGGGCCTTGCGCGAGCGAACCTACGCGCTGGAACGCGAGGTTTGACGATGCCGACGGTCGGGCTTTTTGTGACGTGCCTTGTCGATCTTGTTCGGCCGCAGGTGGGTTTTGCGGCGGTGAAGCTGCTGGAACAGGCGGGATGCGAGGTGCATGTGCCGCGCGCGCAGACCTGTTGCGGCCAACCGGCGTGGAACGCGGGCGACAATCGCAACGCGGCGGCCATTGCGCGCAATGTCGTGGAGGCGTTCGAAGGGTTCGATTATGTCGTGGCGCCCTCGGGATCGTGCGCAGGGATGTTGCGCCGGCATTACCCCGATGTGTTGAAAGCCGATCCACGCTATGCGGCGCGGGCGCTGGCACTGGCGGAACGCAGCCACGAATTGATGTCGTTCCTTGTGCGGGTGCGCGGCATGACATCGGTGGCGGCGCGTTGTCCGAAAAGTTTCTGCTATCACGATTCCTGTTCCAGCCTGCGCGAGATGGGCGTGCGCGACGAGCCGCGCACCCTGCTCTCTTCCGTCGAGGGACTGGAGCGGCGCGAGCTTTCGGACCCCGAGATCTGTTGCGGGTTCGGGGGATTGTTTTCGGTGAAGTATCCCGAAATTTCCGAACGCATGGCGGACGACAAGCTGGCGGATGCCAAGGCAACCGGTGCGTCGATGCTGGTGGGTGGCGATCTGGGGTGCCTGCTGCATCTGGCGGGACGGGCCCGGCGCAAGGGAATTGATCTCGAAGTTCGTCACGCCGCAGAACTTCTTGCGGGCGATGGCGAATGACGCTTGATCCCACAGCCTTCCGCGAGGCGGCGCACGAGGCGCTGGCAGACGCGCCGCTGAAAGTGGCGCTGGCGCGGCTG
>CAZTCU010000042.1:0-12231 GCA_964612235.1 uncultured Rhizobium sp. | reverse complement strand
CTCAACCCGTTTCTGGAAGCCAATGGCGTGCGGCCGATAGAAACCGATCTGGGCGAATACATCATCCAGCTTCGCCGCGAACCGCCGAGCCACATCATCGCGCCCGCGTTTCACCTGAGCAAAGAGGATGTGGCGCAGACGTTTCGCGAAGCGCACGTCGATCTGCCGCCTTCGCGTGCGCTGGACGAACGGAGCGCGCTGGTGGCCGAGGCACGCACGATGCTGCGCAAGGAATTCGAGGCGGCGGATGCGGGGATCACGGGGGCGAATTTCCTTTCGGCGGCGGAAGGGGCTGCCGTCATCGTCACCAACGAAGGAAACGGCGATCTGACGCGGCTGCTGCCGCGCACGCATATCGTGGTGACGGGGCTGGAGAAGATCGTCGCCGACATGAACGATGTTTCCGTTCTGCTGCGGCTGCTCACGCGCTCGGCAACCGGGCAGGACATTTCGAGCTATGTGAGCGTGGTGAGCGGGCCGGTGGACGAAGGCGGCCTCCGCGAATTTCATGTGGTGCTGCTGGACAATGGGCGCACTTCGCTCCTTGGCGGCGAGACAGCGGAAGTGTTGCGCTGTATCCGGTGTGCGGCGTGCCTGAACCATTGCCCGATCTACAATTCCATCGGCGGGCATGCCTATGGCGCGACCTATCCGGGACCGATCGGGGCGGCGCTCAATCCGGGGCTTCTGGGAATCGCGCAGGCGCATCATCACCCCAACGCATCGACGTTCTGCGGACGCTGCGCGGAGGTTTGCCCGGTGAAGATTCCGCTGCCCTCGATCATGCGCTATTGGCGCGCGAAAGAGTTCGAAGCCCATATGGCGCCGAAAGCGATGGTGTTCGGATTGTCTTTCTGGGCTTTCGCGGCGCGGCATCCGGTGGTTTACCGGTTGGGCGCGCGGTTGCTTTCGCGGCTTCTCAAGATGCTTGGCCGGGACGGTGCGGTGCATTCGCTTCCGCTGATGCGCGGCTGGTTCGCGGTGCGCGACTTTCCCGCGCCCGCTGGGCGGACGTTTCAGGACATGTGGCGGTCCCGATGAGTGCGCGCGAAGACATCTTGCGGTCGATCCGTTCGTGCAAACCCGCCGCCCTGCCCCGGCCCGCGGTTTACGCGCGTATCATGGAAGACGATGCCGTCGAGCGGTTCATCGCCTGCGCGAGCGCGGCCAACGCGACGGTTCTTGTGCTGGACGGGCTTGCCGATGTGCCGTTGCGTGTTTCCGAATTGCTGCGGGAACGCAATCTTCCGGCGACGGCGCATCTTCCGCCGGATACGGATTTGAAGGCGCTGCAATGGGATTGCATCGGGATTTCGCACGCCGCGCCGGGGCCGGACGACACGGCGGTTTCCATGGCGCCGTTCGGGGTAGCGGAAACAGGGACGCTGGTGTTCCCGTCCGGTGAGGGGCGGCCCGCGAGTTGGCATTTCCGGCCCGGATTCGAGATCGCGGTGTTGCGGGCCGATGATATTGTGCCCGATCTGGAATCCGCGTTTGCGCGGTTGCGCGCAAAGGAATGGCCGCGCACGGTCAATCTCGTCACCGGGCCTTCACGGACCGCGGATATCGAACAGACGCTGGAATTGGGGGCGCACGGACCGAAGGCGCTGGCGATCCTGCTTATTCGGGGGCGCCCAGCAGGCTGACCTGACGGTCGAGCTTGTGCATGAGGTTTTCGAACGTGTTGCGTTCCTGCGCCGACAGGCTCGACAGCAGCAGGCTTTCCAAACGCAGCGCAAGCGGCGCGACCTCGTCATAGATCGCCCGGCCCCTGGCGGTGAGGGAAAGACGGCTGATGCGCGCATCGTCGTCATCTTCGCTGCGCACGACGCGGCGCGACGCGACGAGGCTTGTGACCGCGCGGCTGACCTGCACTTTATCCATCGCGGTGCGGCGGGCGACATCTCGCGCGGAAAGGTTCGGCGTCTGGCCGAGCACGGCGATGACGCGCCATTCGGGGATCGAGAGATCGAAGCGTTGCGAATATTGGCGCGCAATCGCGTCGCTCACGCGGTTTGAGAGAACCGACAAACGATAAGGCAGGAACGTATCGAGGTTGAGTTGCGGTTTGGCCGCTGCGCGCTCACTCGGCATCCGGTTGCTCCATCGGCTGCGCGGCGGCGAAGGCCGGATGGGCGAGTGCCGCTTGTTCGATGCGAAGGAGCGTGGGATAGGGCACGAGATCGAGGTTCACGCGCCGCGCATTCGCCATTTGCGGGATCAGGCAGATGTCGGCGAGCGTGGGCGCGTTGCCGTGGCAATAGGCGCCGGTCTCCGGCGATTGCACGAGCAGTGTTTCGATTGCTTCGAAACCCAGCGCGATCCAATGCTTTTGCCAATTCGTGCGCTGGTCATCGGTGGCGCCGAAATCGCGCCTGAGGTGTTGCAGCACACGCAGATTGTTGACCGGATGGATGTCGCAGGCGATGGCATAGGCGATCTGGCGCACGCGGGCGCGGCTAAACGCATCTTTCGGCAACAGCGGCGGCTCGGGGTGGGTTTCTTCGAGATATTCGATGATGGCGAGCGATTGGCTGATGGCATGGCCGTTGTCGACCAGGGTCGGGACCAGGTTTTGCGGGTTGACCGCTTTGTACGCATCGCTGTGTTGCTGGCCGCCATCCTTCAAAAGATGGATGAAGCGGTAGTCGGGCTTGAGGCCCTTCAGGTTCAGCGCAATGCGGACCCGATAGGCCGCCGAAGAACGGAAATAGGTGTAGAGCGTCAGGGGATCAGCCATGATACCGCACGGCCTCCTGCTCGATGGCGCCGAAGATGCTGCGATTTTCGGCGTCGAACATTTCGAGGCGCACGCGGTCGCCGAATTTCATGAAGGGCGTCTTTGGCGCGCCCTGTTCGATGGTTTCGAGCGTGCGGCGTTCCGCGAGGCAGGCAGAGCCGACGCTATGATCTTTATCGGAAATCGTGCCGGAGCCGATGATCGTTCCCGCCGCCAGCGCGCGGGTTTTTGCGGCGTGCGCGATGAGCTGCGGGAAGGAAAACGTCATGTCCTCGCCCGCATTCGGTCTGCCGAATTCCATGCCGTTGAAGGTAACGTGAAGCGGCAGATGCACCTTGCCGCCGGACCACGCTTCGCCCAGCTCGTCCGGCGTTACGGCCACGGGTGAGAAAGCCGTTGCGGGCTTGGACTGAAAAAACCCGAATCCCTTGGCAAGTTCGTTGGGGATGAGGTTTCGCAAGGACACGTCGTTGACGAGCATCAGAAGCTTGATGTGGCTTTCGGCGCCGTCGACCGCAATTCCCATCTTCACGTCGTCGGTGATGACCGCGACTTCGCCTTCGAAATCGATGCCCCATGCCTCGTCGGCGGCGAGTATGGGATCGCGCGCACCGATGAAATTGTCCGAGCCGCCCTGATACATCAACGGATCGATCCAGAAGCTTTGCGGCATTTCGGCGGTGCGGGCTTTGCGCACCAGTTCGACATGGGTGACGTAAGCCGAGCCATCCGCCCATTGATAGGCGCGCGGAAGCGGAGCGGCGGCATGCGCGGGGTCGAAGGGATGTGCGCCGTCTGCCTTGCCTTCGTTAAGCAGATCGTAGACGCGCATCAGGCGCGGCGCGGTTTCATGCCAGTTGTCGAGAGCGTGTTGCAGGTGCGGCGCAATGTGGGTCGCGGACACGAATTGAGAAAGATCGCGCGAGACCACTGCGAGCGCGCCGTCCCTGCCATGCTTGAGAGAGGCGAGTTTCATAGCGTTGGTCCCAGCGGGTTTCCGCGTGGCGTTTCCGGGCAGGCGCGGTAGCTCCATTCAACGACTGTATCCAGTTCGCCGCCGAACACTTTGGCCGCATCGGATGCTTCGGCGGCGCGGCGCTCGGCGCTGAAGGATTCATTTGCGTCCTTGGCGTTGCGCGCCAACAGCGGCAAAGCGGCGTCCAGCTGTGCCGCCGACAGGTCGAGGCCGAAGAAGGCGTTCAGCTTTTCCAGCATTTCGCGCGGATGGGCGAGGAAATCGTCACAGTTCAGGGCGGCCGAACGCGACACATCGCGCGAGCGGCGAAATTCGGCGATCTGCATGTGCCAGACAAGGGCCGCGACCTGCATGTCGGACAGTTCGAACAGCGTCTGCCACGGCCATTTGGCCTGCGGGTGACCATCGGCGGCGAACAGGCCGAACAGCTTGCGCGCGAAGATGCGGCCCATCTCGCCCTTCTTGGCGATGGAGACAAGGAAGCTTTTGCAATCGGAATAGAGGAACAGCATCCGGCCATCGGTGGTGCGAAGCGCATCCGGGATCAGGTTGTTGACGGCGTTGGTGGGTTTGACGAGGACTTGTTCACGGCCACGGGCAAGCAGTCCGAAGGCGGCATCCGTCGACCCCGATATCTGACGACCGGCGCGTTTGGCTTCGGCAAGCAGGATCAGAATTTGCGGCTCTTTAAGCGAAAGATTGGCGTTCTCCGCGTCCAGACAGCGGGCGATCAAGGTTGAGCAGCAAAAGGCCGTGTGCCAGATGAAATTCAATTTGGGACGCGGCAGTTTTTCGACCGCGCTCGAGATGGCGGAAATGGGAACATCCACGCGAGCGAGGGCGCTGCGATTCCAGCGAGAGTCGAGGAAGGATTCTCCGGAGAGTGCTTTACGATCCGTACGCACGAAGCCGAACGTGTTCCGGTTGAAATCGATATTGTCTGGAAACCAGTCGGCGTTTCCAATCACGTCATCCAGACTTGATGTAGCGGCGTTCATCAGGCCCGCCAGGATTCGGCATAAGCCCCGAACTCGGTCTCGGGCGGCGCATTGAAATCGAGCGGATCGCGCGAGTCGATCATCACGGCGACCTCATCCGTCATGGTCTTTGCGGCCTTTGCGCCAGCAGCGAACGCTTTGGGGTGCGGGCCGTGGGTGAAGCCGTTAGGGTGCCAGGTGACCATTCCGGGATGGATGTTGTCGCGGCTGAAGAATTCGCCCTGATGATAGAAGATCACCTCGTCGAAATCATCGTTGGAATGGAAGAACGGCACCTTCAGCGCGCCGGGATCGCTTTCGATGGGGCGCGGCACGAAAGTGCAGACGACGAAACGATCCGACACGAAGGTGGAATGGACCGAGGGCGGGATGTGGTAGCGATGACTCATCACGGGGCGGATGTCTCGCCAGTTCAGTTTGACCGGCGCGAGGTTGCCTTTCCAGCCGACGGCGTCAAGCGGGTTGAAGGGATAGGTGATGGTGGAGAAGGCGCCGCGGCGCTTCACTCTCACCTGCCATTGCCGGTCGCCCTGCTGGGCGCGGAAGGCATCGTCGAGCTTCGGCGTGTCTAGGACCGCGGGGTCGAAGATCGCGTGCGGGCCGAGGATGCCGCGCTCGGGAAGCTTGAAGGAATTGTTGGTGGCTTCGATCAGAAGCGAGACGGTGCGGGACTTCGGTTCGATGCGCCACATCGTGCCGCGCGGAAGCAGGATGTAATCGCCCTCGCGATAGGCAAGGTGCCCGAAATCGCAGAACAGGTCGCCTTCGCCCGCATGGATGAACAACAATTCGTCCCCATCGGCATTGCGGACGAGGTTTTCCATCGCGCGGGCGCACGACCAGATGGCGAACTTCACATTGGCGTTGGAGAGGAGCGCGGGCGCGGAAAGCGGATCGCCCTCTTCCGCCGCCTTGGCCGCACCGAAGGCACGCGGGCGCAGCGGGCCTTCAAAGCTTGTCCAGCCGGTTGGGGGATGGCGGTGATATATATGCGCGGCGGGGCCGAAGAAGCCGTCGCGGCCGATTTCGCGCTCGTATGTTCCGGCGGGAAGATCGGTGTGCGCCTGGCGCGAGGTTTCGCCTTCGGTTCGCGGAAATTCGATCCAGTTCTTGTTGCTCATCGTGAGGTATCCTGCAGCACACCGCGCTTGATCTGATCGGCTTCGATGGATTCGAACAACGCCCGGAAATTGCCTTCGCCGAAACCTTCGTTGCCCTTGCGCTGGATCAGTTCGAAGAAGATGGGGCCGATGGCGTTCTGGGTGAATATCTGCAGCAGCAGGCCCAGGTCCTGTCCGCCATCGATCAGGATGCGGTCGCGTTTCATGCGGTCGACATCCTCGCCATGGCCTTTGAGGCGGTTGTCGATGCGCTCGTAATAGGTATCGGGTGTGTCCTGAAAGACGACGCCCTTTGCGCGCAAGCTTTCAACGGATTTGTAGATGTCGTTCGTGCCCAGCGCGATGTGCTGGATGCCCTCGCCGTGATAGGCGTGGAGATATTCTTCGATCTGCGATTTGTCGTCGGAGGATTCATTGATGGGAATGCGGATCTTGCCGTCCGGGCTCGTCATGGCGCGGGATTTCAGCCCAGTCAGCTTGCCTTCGATGTCGAAATAACGGATTTCGCGGAAGTTGAAGAGGCGTTCGTAGAAGCCCGCCCATTTCTCCATATTGCCGCGAAAGACATTGTGGGTGACGTGATCGATCTCGGCGAGACCTGCGCCTTCATGCAGGAATCCCCTGGCGGGATCGGTCGGCACGAAATCCACGTCGTAAATGGAACGATCGCCGTAGCGATCGACCAGATATATCACGCTGCCGCCGATGCCTTCGATGGCGGGAATGTTCAATTCCATCGGGCCGACCTGGTTGCGGAAAGGTGTGGCGCCGAGTTCGAGCAATTTCTTGTAGGCGTAAGCGGCATCCTTCACGCGGAATGCCATGGCGCAGGCCGACGGGCCGTGAGCGCGTGCGAAGCGGCTGCCATGGCTTTCGGGTTCGGCATTGACGACGAAGTTCACCTCGCCCTGGCGATAGAGCGTGACCGCTTTCGAGCGATGGCGCGCGACGGCGCGGAAACCCATCCGTTCGAACAGCGTATGGAGTTGCGCCACATCGGGCGCGGTGTATTCGACGAATTCGAAACCGTCGGTTCCGACGGGGTTGTCCCAGAGCGCGGTCATGGATGCGCCTTTGTTGCAAATGAAACCAATATAGTTTCATCTGAAACCTTCAGGCGGTCAACCCAAATGCGCGGAAACTTCCATCAATTCTGCGGACCGCGCACAAGCTTGCCGGGCAACGCGCCGGTCGCCTTGCCATTGCGATAGACGATTTCGCCGGAGACGATGGTTGCGTCATATCCTTGCGCGCCCTGCAACAGGCGCTTGCCGCCGGCGGGCAGATCGAATGCCATCACGGGCGCTTCAACCTTCAGCGAATCGAAATCGATCACGTTGATGTCGGCTTTCATGCCGGGCGCGATCACGCCGCGATCGTTGAGGCCGACGGCGCGAGCGGTATCGTGTGTTTGACGCTTGACAAGCCAGCCGATGTCAAACTTGCCGCTGGCGCGGTCGCGGCCCCAATGCGTCAAAAGATATGTGGCATAACTCGCATCGGAAATGATGCCGACATGGGCACCGCCGTCGCCCAAGCCCATCACGCAATCGGGATGGGCGATCATCTCGCCGCAGGCATCGAGATTGTAGTGCGCGTAGTTGGCGAAGGGCATGAACAAGAAGTTCTTGCCCTCGTTTTCCAACAACATGTCGTAAGCGAGTTCGGCCGGGTCGCGATTCTCGCGCTTCGCCAGCTCGGCCAGTGCCGTTTCGCGCGGTGGTTCGTAATTCGGCGGATCGCCGAGCGGGAAGACGCGGTCGAATGCCATCACACGGCGCGCCAGCGGGTGGTTCTGGCGTGTGTCGGCCTCGGCCATGATGCGCGCGCGGAACGACGGGTCGCGCATGATCGCCACCTTCTCGGCAAGCGGCTTGTCCTTGATCTCGGCAAAAGCCCTATGGGCGGAGAACGGATTGAGCGTTCCCTGCAACCCCAGCAGGATTCCGATGGGGCGCGGGGCCACCTGTGCGCGGATCGGCAAGCCGTCGCGTGCGGTTTCCTCGATCAGGCCAAGCAAGGTGCGCCAGCTTTCGGGAATGCTGTGCGCCTGTGCCAGGGAAAGTGATAGCGGCCGTCCGGACGCTTCCACCAGGCGGCGGATCATGCCGAATTCGGTTTCGAGATCCGGCGCGTTGAAATCGGAAATCATTTCGATCACGCCGCTGCCGGCATCGGCCAGGCCCCGTGCGATGCCCATCAATTCCGCTTCGGTGGCGCGCAACGACGGCGTAGGCTCGCCCTTGACGGAACGATGATTGAGCGTGCGCGAAGTCGAAAAGCCGATCGCCCCCGCGCGCATCGCTTCCGCGCTCAGGCGGCGCATCTGCGCGATGTCGTCTTCCGTCGCCGGTTCGAGTTTGGCGCCGCGTTCACCCATGACATAGACGCGCAAGGCGCCATGCGGAAGCTGCGCACAGATGTCGATATCGCGCTGGCGGGTTTCGAGTGCGTCGAGATAGTCCCCGAAACTTTCCCAGTTCCAGCTCAGGCCTTCGTGCAGGGCGACGCCGGGAATGTCTTCGACGCCTTCCATCAATTCGATCAGGCGGTCGCGGTCGGCCCTGCGGACGGGCGCGAAGCCGACCCCGCAGTTTCCCATCACCACCGTGGTCACGCCGTGCCAGCTCGACGGCGCAAGATGCGAATCCCACGTCGCCTGGCCGTCATAATGTGTGTGGATGTCGACGAAGCCGGGGGTAACGAGGCGGCCTTTGGCGTCGATCTCCTCGCGGCCCTTACCGGCGATTTTTCCTGTTGCGGCGATGCGCCCGCCGGCGATGGCGATGTCAGCTTCCGTGGGCGCGCCGCCCCTTCCGTCGGCGACGGAGCCGCCCCTTATGACCAGATCGTAGGTGGAATCCATGGTTTCGTCTCATCCAATAGCTGTCCTCAAACGGTTTGGCCCCGGAGGGTGCTTGTCAAGGAAAATCGATGTTGCCGGCGGAGGGAAATGATGTTGCTTGAGGGGAACAAACCGGCTGATATAGACGGCCTCAAGGGTGGCATTCGCACCCTGTAACTCGGGGCGTCTGCACGGGTTTCTCCTTATTTCGTGGGCTGGACGAAAGCGGGTGCCGAGATTGTTCGAAGCCTCTGCGAGTGAAACACGCGCCAATGCGGGCAGCGCGCCGCTGGTCGCCTATATCCTCAAGCAGCGCAGCGTGGCGTTCCGCATCTTTCTGCTGATCGTCGCCGTGGCGGCGATGACGCTGGTGCGTGCGGCGTTCGGGCTCGCCGTGCCGCATGTGGGATTCTTCGCCTTCTATTTCCCGGCGGTGATGATCATCACAATCCTGACCGGATGGCAGATGGGGCTTGCCTGCATCGTCGTGAGCGCGGCGGTGGGGGCGTGGCTGTTCATGGCTCCAGCCTGGGCCGTGAGGATGCCCAACTTTACCCAATGGCTGAATATCGCATCGTTTGTGGGCGCGGCATCGCTGCAGGTGGTGCTCGCCCAATGGCTGCGCAGCGTACTGCAGCGAATGGAGCGCAACGAGAACCGTTACCGGCAACTGGTGAGCGCGACGTCGGGCGTGGTGTGGACGACCGATGCGGACGGTAACGTCGAGGAACCGCAGCCGGGATGGGCCGAGATCACGGGTGTGCGCTGGCCGAATTATCGGGGCGACGCCTGGAGCCAAAGCATCCATGAAGACGATCGCAGCAGGCTGGTGTTCAAGAGCTGGACGGTGGATTCGCCGCAAGCTCACACCGCCGAAGTTCGCATCTGGCACGCGCCCTCGAACGACTGGCGCTGGTTCGCGGCACGCGCGGTGCCGATCAACGATTCTAGCGGCAACCCGCGCGAATGGGTGACGATCCTCACCGACATCCATGAACGCAGGCTGGCGCGCGACCGGCGCGAGATGGTGATCGGGGAGTTGCGGCACCGGCTCAAGAACCTGTTCACGGTGATCGGATCGCTGGCGCAAAGCTCCAGGCCGCGCAACGATCCGGCGGTCGATCTGTTCCTCTCCAAGCTGACCGGACGATTGCACGCGCTGAGCGCGGCCGCCGATCTGGTGATGGCACGCGGCAAGGTCTCGCTGGAATTGGGTGAGATCGCGCGCGCGACACTTGCGCCGTTCATGGAGGAGCAGGGTTCGCGCATTTCCATCGAAGGCATGCCGCTGGAGGTTTCGGAGGAAACGGGCGGCGCGATTGCGCTCGCCATCCACGAGCTTGCGACCAACGCGCTCAAATATGGTGCGCTGTCGGTGGCACAGGGAAAGGTGAGCCTGAGCTGGTGGCACAATCCGGTGCCGGAAGGCGACCGTGTGGAGATCGAGTGGAAGGAAACGGGCGGGCCGCGTTGCGAAGCGCCAACGCAAGCGGGCTTTGGCACGCGCGTCATCAAATTCGCGGCGGCGCGCGAAAAATCGGGCGCGGTGACGCTCGATTTTCCACCTGAGGGACTTTACTGCCGCATCGCCTTCGTCAAACCGACCGAGGTGCCGAGCGGCCCCAATCCGACGTTTGAAGATCTGGGAATCCTCTAGCCCAACCTCCCGATGGCGGAGATCACCTGCTCGGTTTTCTCCAAGGTCACCATGTGACCTGCTTCGGGGATCACCACGAGTTCGGAATTGGGAATGCCCTTCTTGAACGCATGGGCGTATGCCGGAACGATCAGCCTGTCGTTGTCGCCCCAGATCAGGATCGTCTTCGCCTTGATGCGATAAAGGCGCGACGACAATCCGCGATCGGGCACGGGGAACAGGATGCGCCCCGCCATGCCCATCTGGCGCGCATTGGTTATGAGGAAGCCTTTCAGCCATTCGGGATCGTCGAGCGCCATTCCGGCGGTGAGCAACTCCGTGCCTTTCTTCACGTCGTGAAACAGCAGCGCGGGATATTCGTACGGCATCGTCGAGAAGATGTCGGGGATCGGGTGCGTGTCGAGCCACAAACCGCCCGGACAGATGAGCGCCAATCGCGATACATCGTGCGGTGCGATGGCGGCCATTTCGGCGGCGATCATCCCGCCCATTGAATGGCCGACGATGATCGGGTTCTTCAGGCCGAGCGCATCGACCACATCCCAGTAATGCAGCGTGAAATCCAGCATGTCGCGGATTTCGGGGCATTCCTCGGAATCGCCGTAACCGGGCGTGAGCGGTGCATAGACGTGGTATTTCTCTGCGAGTGCATTCAGGAACGGATCGCCCGCGAGCACGCCGCCTGCGCCATGCAGAAAGACGAGCGGTTCGCCTTTGCCGCCTTCGAAATAGCGGACAGGGACTTTGGGAGCAGCAACGGTTTTCAATTCCATCTCGCCCTCCCCTAGCGCGCCGCGACGGCTGCTGCCGCTTCGCGTTCGGTCGGCAGACTTCCCGGCGTGACGCGCTTGTCGATGGGATGACACCAGAAGCGGTCGTCATTCGCATAGTCGGGGAACATGTCACGCAGCTTCGGCATCACCTTCTCCGCGAAGAGCTTGGTGGAATACATGCACTTCTCTTTCGGCATGTTCCCGACGTGCAGCAGACAGAAGATGTTGCCGACGTGCAGCGACTTGATGAGGTCTTCCATGCGCTGGCGCACGGTTTCCGGCGAACCGGCGATGACGTGACCGCCTTCTGTCAACTCTTCCCACGTCACATCCGAGAACGGACGCGGCGGGGCGTATTGCGACAGCGCGCCGGACTGGATGGTCTTGATCGTACGATAGCCGGGTGCATCGGCGAAGCCCGCGAACACATGCAGGCAGCGATTGTAGAAATACATGATGTGTTCTTCGTAGAGCTTGCGCGCCTCGGCGTCGGTTTCGGCCACGCAGATGGTTTGCGCGAAGCCCGCGCGATAGGGCGATTTGTCGGGCACTTCGCGTTCGGCCACGCGATTCCAATATCCCTGCATCAGCGCCTTGGCGCGGATGTAGCCGGTGAACGACAGATATGAATATGAGTAGGTGTTGTCGATGCAGAAATCGTAGGTCTCGATGGAGCCGCCACCGGGAATGTGAACCGGCGGATGCGGCTTCTGAATCGGGCGCGGCCAGATGTTGACGTGGCGCAGCTTGTTGTAGCGGCCGTTGAACGCGAACGGATCGGGCTCGTGCCAGGCGCGCATGATGAGATCGTGCGCTTCCATGTATTTCTCGCGCGTCAGCGACGGAATCTGGCCGTAACAATAATTGGTGTCCATCGAGGTGCCGACCGGAAATCCCGCGACAAGACGCCCGCCCGAAATGCAATCGAGCATCGCGAACTCTTCCGCCACGCGCACCGGCGGATTGTAGAGCGCGATAGAATTGCCGAGCACGACGATGCCCACATCCTTCGTGCGGCGCGCGAGCGTTGCCGCGATGATGTTGGGCGACGGCATGATGCCGTAACCGTTCTGGTGGTGCTCGTTCACGCCGATCCCATCGAAACCCAAGGTCGAGGCGTA
>CAZTCU010000041.1:0-15087 GCA_964612235.1 uncultured Rhizobium sp. | reverse complement strand
CTATCACACCGGCGACACCTTCGTGATCGACGGCGGCTACGTGATCTTCTGATCCATCCGTATACAAACGAAATGAGGGATCGGCGTTTTCGCCGATCCCTCATGCGTTGCTACAGTTTAGGTGCCGTCAAACAGTCTGGCAAGGCCGGTTTTGTTGTACTAGATGGGTGCCCCTTCCGGTGATGAAGAGGCAATTTCCATGATCGCTTGCGGCCTTGATTTCGGCACGTCCAATTCGGCCATCGGTGTGGCGCGCGACGGCGGGCTTTCGCTTGCGCCGGTCGAAGGCGACGCGACCCTGATCCCGAGCGCGGTCTTCTTCGACTACGAGCACAAGGGCCGCGTGCAGTTCGGGGCGGACGCCATCGACACCTATATCGGCCAGGCCGAAGGCCGTTTGATGCGCGCGCTGAAGACCATCCTTGGCTCGCCGTTGATCGACGAGAAAACTGTGGTGGCGGGAAAGGCCATGGCGCTGACCGAGGTCGTCGAAATCTTCGTGCGTCATCTCAAGACCAAAGCTGAATACCTTGTGGGTGAAGAGATTTCTGCCGTCGTGCATGGCCGCCCGGTTCGCTTTGTCGACGGTGACGACCAAGCCGATGCCAAAGCCCAGGCCACGCTGGAACGCATCGCGAAGAAGGTCGGATTTCGGGATGTTTCGTTCGTCTATGAGCCCATCGCCGCCGCCTACCACTATGAAGAAACGGCCAACCGCGAAGAACTGGTGCTGGTCGCCGACATCGGCGGCGGCACGTCGGACTTTTCGGTCATCCGCATCGGGCCGGAGCGGCGCGCCCTGCCCGATCGCTCCGGCGACATCCTCGCCAATGGCGGCGTGCGAATCGGGGGCACGGATTTCGACACGCGATTAAACCTTGCCGCAGTGATGCCGCTGCTTGGGCTCGGCACCTTCCTGATCGAAAAGAATCTACCGATGCCGGCAGGCGTCTATTTTGAACTGGCAACCTGGGCCACGATCAATTTCACCTACACGACCAAGATGGAGCGCGAGATCCGCGAATTGCTGGCGCAGTCGCAAGCGCCGCAAAAGGTGGCGCGACTGCAGAAGACCATCCATCAAAGGCTCGGCCATCGCATCGCGTTCGCGGTCGAAGATGCGAAGATCGCGCTGTCAAACGAGGATCGGACGGTGCTGCTGCTCGATTTCCTCGAACGCGGTCTCGGCGGCGAAATCGCGCGTGCGGGTTTCGAGGATTCGATCCGGGATAAAACAGACCGTCTTCGCACGATTGCGCGCGAATGCATCGCCGATGCAGGTGTTGCGCCAGATGCGATCCAGACGATTTTCTTCACGGGAGGATCGAGCCGCGTTCCAGCCGTGCGTCACGCCATTGCAAGCGCCGCGCCCGCCGCCATGGCTGCGGAGGGATCGGATTTCCTCTCCGTCGCGATGGGGCTCACGCAGGAAGCCGCGCGCCGCTACGGCTAGCTTGCGGAGTCTATCGCCTTCTGCACCTCTGCCTTGCAGGTGTCGGGGTCGTTCTTGGTGATGGCGTCCTCGGCTGCCTTCATGTGCTTCATCGCCGCTTCCTTCTTGTCGGCGTCGATCACTGTCTGCAGCTTGAGTTCGGCATTGGTCATCAGGTCGTCGCAACTCATGTTTGCGGGCGGCGGAGGTGTTTCGGCGGGTTTGGTTGTAAACTCAGGCTGCGCAAGAGCAGGAGCTGCCGCCATCACAAGGAACGCACCGGTTTGGAGAAATTTTTTCATCGCATTGCCTTTTACGGATATACCCTCAGCGAAACGCCCGAAGCCCAGCAAGGATGCGCCCGATGCCCGTGACCGACAATAAGGCCTTGAACCGCTTCGAGCTCATGGAAGACGATCATCTGGCGTTCGCCACCTATCGGCGACATGAACATTCGGTATCCATTCCCCATGTCGAAGCCGATCCGGCCTTGCGTGGCAAAGGCACGTCGGGGCGGCTGATGCAGGGTATTGTCGAAATGGCGCGGCGGGAGGGATTTTCCATCACTCCCACCTGCCCTTTCGCCAAAGGCTGGTTCGCCAAGCACCCCGAAGCGTCGGACGTTCTGGGTTAGAACGAATAAGGCCGTTTCTGGAACAACGCATTCCCGTCGCCCTGGGTCACCCGATAGATCTCCAGACATTTCGGATCGGAGAGGTTGTCGCAATTCAGGTTCACCGTCATCGAATAGGTCTGGTCGCCATGAACCGCCGCGCATTCGACGCGGCCATTGGCGTTCTTCGTTCCGTCCGCATCGCCGGAAAGGGTCGAATTGTAGGGCACCACGCCATAATCGCGTACGCGCGCCAGTGCCGTGCCGCAGGCGCCGTCCGGAGTGGCTTCGGCGCTTGCGGACTGCGTGCCGCCCGTCACCGCTTTGTGCGCGATGCCCGATTTTCCGAGCGTAAAATAGGCGCCCACTGCCGCCAGCACGACAACGGTCGCCGCGATGGCGAGCCACAATGGTTTGAGGCCAAATATCTTCTTTTCGCTTTCGTCACTCATAGACTTCTCCCTTGTCGTCTCCGGCTCACTGCATCAGCCGGGCTTTGCGCGATCCCCAGCGGTAGCGCCGTCCATAACGCCGGTTTTCCCCGCTGGTGACCGATACGATTTCGCTCAACGGATTGTCGCGAACTTCGGCTTCCGGCCGCGACACGAAAAGCTCAGCGTGGAACAACCCGTCGGTCTCCTTGCCGTGCGGGTCGAGGCCGCGCGCCTGTACCGCCTTGAGTGTCGCCTCCAGCTCGGATTCCGAATGGAAGCGGCGTTGTACGAACGTCACGCCGCCGAGTTTTTCCGTCACCAGACCAAGCTGCGCCAGTTCGGCCTCGATGGCGTCGTAAGGAAACATGCGCAGGACGAAGCTCGCCACCCAGGGCGCATTTCCCTTTGCGCGCATGGCGAGAAGGCGATGGAACGTCTTGTCCGTGACGTATCCCACGCAGCCCGTCGAGACGATGATGTCGACGTCTTGAAGCGCCGCCTTCTGTTCGTCGGACGCTTCGCCGGTTTCGAAATTCGCAGCGATCCCGCTTTCGATCAGCCCCACCGATTTCGCGTAATCTATCGCTGCCTCCGATGCGTCGAGGCCGATGAAACTTGCATTCACCTGTTCCGGCCATGAGCCGAAATAGTTGACGTCCAGCTTCAGAAGCTGGTCGGTGGAAAGGCCGTGCATGGAGACATGATTATAGCGATGCGCCATGCCCTGCATGTCGAGTGGAAAACGTACCAGCGCGGCGTTGATGCCGTAGGAGCAGCCGAGATCGAGGACTTTGACCCGTCGTCCCTTTGCGCGCGCACAACGCGCGATCAGCGACCGCAGGATGCCTTTCGCGAGATCGGGGATCACATAATCCAATCCCCCGAGCACCCTCAAATATTCACGTGGATCCGGCAATTCATAGATGCGGTCGAAATTCGCCTTATCCCGATTGAGCAATTCAAAACGGCAATCGTCCGTCTGTGCAGTTGTGGCAGCAGTCACCATCCCTCTCTCTCCGCTCGCGCGCGGCAAAATTCTCCAGGAAAAACAAGTGATCCGGTCCTAACCCCATGGGGACCGTAATGCAACTTTTTTGACGCAAATCGCGGCGAAAATAGGGATGAATTGCAATTTACCCCGTGCAGCGGGGTTTATTTGGCGATGTCGCGCCACAATTCCTCGGCAGCCTGTTCCGGCGTGCGCTGGTCCGCCGCACGGCTGACGCTGAGATTCGCTTCGCGCATCCGCTTTGTCGAGATGCGCCCGATAAGCGGTTCGAGTGCACTGCGGAACTTCGCATCCTCCGCACGGCGCGGCGAGAGCAACAGGATTGCATCGTAAGGCGGCAGCGATTGTTTTGGATCGTCGAGCACGACGAGATCGTATTGCGCGATCTGGCCGTCGCTCGTGTAGCCCGAGATCACGTCTATCGCACCATCGGCTACCGCCCGGTACATGAATGTGGATTGCATCTCGCGCGTTTCGCGGAAATTAAGTCCGTAAGCTTTCTTGAGCGCCTTCCATTCGGGCCGTTCGAAGAATTCGTAGTCGCCCGCAATCGAGAAACGTCCCGCATAGGGCGCGAGGTCGGCGATGGAATGGATGTTGAGGCGTTCGGCCTGATCTCGCCGCATCACCAGCGCATAGGCGTTATCGAAACCCAGCGGCCCCAGCATGGTGATGCCGCGCGTGCGTTTCAGCCATGCGCCCACTCCCGCCAGCACCTTTTCGTGCGACGCGGTTTCCCGGCGGTGCATGAAGTTCGTCCAGATCGTGCCGGTGTAATCGACATAGGCGTCGATCTCGTTGGCCGCCAGCGCATCGAAGATCACGGTCGATCCAAGGCCTACGCGGTGCGTTGCGTCCATTCCGGCATCGTCCAGCCGCTCGTCGATCAAGGCAGCCAGAATATATTGCTCCACGAACGCCTTGCCGCCGATGACATAGTGCGAGCCGCCGCGTGCCGGGCCGACCAGAAGACTTGCAAGCAATACCGCAGCCAGCCCCACGCCGCCCAACGCCTTGAGAAGCGTGTTGCGCCGCGCGAAGCCGCGTTCGACCAGCGCCAGGCATTGATCCACCACCAGCGCCAGCACCACCGCCGCGACGCAACCGAAAACGACGAACACCCAGTTCTGCGTCTGCAATCCGGTGAAGATGTAGTTGCCGAGGCTCGTTTGCCCGATGGGCGTAGAAAGTGTGGCCGTGCCGATCACCCACACCGCCGCCGTGCGGATGCCCGCCATGATGACAGGCATGGCGAGCGGCAATTCCACTTTGAACAGGCGCTGCGCGGGCGTCATACCCACACCGCGCGCGGCTTCCCGCACGGCGTCATCGACACCCAGAATGCCCGTTACCGTGTTCCGCAGGATCGGCAGGATGCTGTAGAGCGCCAATGCCAACAGCGACGGCAGGAATCCGAGCGCGGAAAACGTCACGCCAAAGAACCGTTCGGTGAGCGCCGACAGCGCCAGCAGCAGCGGATAGAACAGCGCCAGCAGCGCAAGGCCGGGAATGGTTTGAATCAATCCCGTCGCCGTCAGCAGGAACCAGCGCAAACGCGGCGACCATACGCCAATGATGGCGAGCGACAGGCCGACAAACAATCCGATGGCGAGCGCGGTGACACTCAACAGCACGTGCTGGCCGAGATAATCCGGCAGCACGGCCCAGGCGCTCGCGATCCGCGCATCCATCAGGGGCGCCCCCCGGCCAGCCGTTCGACCTCGCTCGCCTGCCGGCGCGGCACGTCGATCAACTCGCGCACATAGTCGTTCTTGGGATCGTTGAGGAGATCGTGCGGTGTCCCCACCTCGACGATCTCACCCTTCGCCATCACTGCGATACGGTCCGCCAGAAGCACCGCTTCCAACATGTCGTGGGTGATCATCACCGTGGTGAGGCCCAGTTCGCGATGCACCGTGCGATATTCTCGCGCCAGCGAATCGCGCGTGATCGGATCGAGCGCGCCGAACGGCTCATCCATCAGCACGATATGCGGCCGCGCCGCCAGCGCACGCGCCACACCGACACGCTGGCGCTGGCCGCCCGACAATGTAGAGGGCATACGGTCGCGCGTTTCGCGCGGCAACTGCACGAGATCGAGCAATTCATTGATGCGGGCGTCGATCTCGCCCTTCGCCCAGCCGATAAGGCGTGGCGTGACGGCGATGTTTTCTGCAACGGTCAGGTGCGGAAACAGGCCGATACCCTGAAACACATAACCGATGCGCCGCCGAAGCTGGAACGGATCGAGCGCCTGCACATCCTCATTCTCGACCGTGATAATGCCGGATGTCGGTTCGATCAGGCGATTGATGGTTTTGAGCAACGTCGTCTTGCCGGAGCCGGAAGTGCCGACCACCGCCACGAACTCACCCGTCGCGATGTCGAGCGAGACGTCGCGCACCGCGAAGCTGCGTCCGCGATCGAAAGACTTGTTCACGTCCCTGAGGCTGATCGTGGCGGAATTCGTGTCCATGTCCCCCGTTGGCATCGTTATCGAGGCCGGTCAACTCGCCAGACGATCGTATCGTCGTCGAATTGCGTATGAAGCGCCAGATCGCGGTCATACGCTGCGAGCGCGCCTTCCCAAAGCCCGTTCCACGCTTTGAACGCAGCACTGCGATCCGCGAGCGAGGCGCCCTGCATCAATTTCCATCCGCGCTGCAGGACGGCGCCGTCGCGAATTTCCACGTTTTCACCCTGGGCCGAAGCGATGGTTGCAAGGTAATGCACAAAATCCGGCGCGGCGATCAGCCCCGCAGTTTCCTCGAAGAATTGCAACCCGATCAGCCGAGCGGTTCGCCCGACCAGCGCGCTCGCTTCCTCCGTGCCAAACAGGTCCTGCGTCACGGGCAGTAGCGAGCGCACATATTCCATCGCATAGGAGCGCTCGACCTTGCGCAGGCGTTCTTCTGGCCAATCCGTGCTGTCGAGTTTCGGCGCAGTGGCTGCGTCGTAGCGCGGCGGTTTTTCGTTGGTGAAACGGACGCGCTCTTCTGGCGCGATCTCGCGGCCATAGTCGAGGTAATAGCCCTCAAGACCGGCATCGCCTTCAACTGTTTGCCCCGTGCAGACAAAGCCGAGGCGCGGATTGCCGAGCGAAACGCCGTTGTGGCCGTGCCAGCCGTGCAGCATGGCCTCGTTGACTTCGCGCGGCACGGCGCAGATCGCCGTGCCCTGCCAGATCCAGCGCGGCGGCGGATAGCGCACCCAGGCCTTCGTGTCGGATTCGGCAAAATACTCTGTCTTCACGCCGCCCAGCGCATTCGAGAAATAATGATACTGCGCGCAGGCCACCGCATTCGGCAGGCAGTCGAGGCCGAGCTTCTTCAATCCGGGCAGGAACTTTTCGAGGTGCTGGCGGCGGAAATGGGCGAACACGAAACGCCGTGCATCGCCGGCGCCTTTGCGGCTGACGAGCGTGAGCACGAGCCCGGTCATTAGCGCGTTGTAGAGCCTGGCAACCGCCTTGAACCCCGAAACCGTGTCGTTCATCTGCCTTAACCGTTCCGCCGCCCGGCGACAGTGGCGCACAACGCCGAGCCAGCGCAATTCTGACGGCAATGTGACCTCTGCCGCGGGCCCCGTTTGTGATAGAGTCTTGCGGCTTTCGCAGGGATGGAGGCGGTCATGTTGAGCGATTTCTCGCGCAGGCGTCTTCTGGCATATGGTGCATCCGCGCTTGCCCTTGTGCCGTCACTCGCGCGGGCCGATGCGTCGCACGCTCAACTGATAACGACGCCTCCTGACCTGATCGACGGTTTTACCGACATGGCTGATCGGCTCATGCTGGAGACCACCATCGACGGAAAGGGCCCTTACCGTTTCGTGGTTGATACGGGCGCAGACAGATCGGTCGTCGCGGACGATGTCGCCGCCTATCTCGGCCTGCTGCCGCATCGCGATGTGGTCGTGCAGGGAATCGTGCGCGCCCTGCCCGCACCGACCGTGCGGCTGCAGAACGTCTCCTTCGGCAAGATCACGCTGGATGATGTTGCAGCGCCCGTGTTGCCGCGCAAATGGCTGGGCGCCGACGGCTTTCTCGGTCTCGACGTGATCGACGGCCGCAAGGTCATTTTCGATTTCCAGAACCGGAAACTCAGCGTGGTTCATTCCGGCAGTTCCACCGGCTGGCCGCACTTCAACGAGATCGTGGTGCGGGCCGACGGATCGAATGGACGATTGAAAGCCGTGAACTGCGTGGTCGACGATGTGGAAGCGGTTGCCTTCATCGATTCCGGCGCGCAGCTTTCCATCTGCAACACGCCGTTGTTCAACGAGTTGCAGAAAGGCGGCGCGAAGGCGATCGACGGAGCGGAAATCCCGCTGATTGGTGCGACAGGCGGCCTGATGATCGGGCGTCTGATGGAAGTTTCCCGGATCAGGCTGGGCGACGTGCTGTTCACCAAGACCCGGCTCGCCATTTCCGATCTCAACGTGTTCGATGTGTGGGGACTGGCCAAGAAGCCCGCGCTGTTCATCGGCATGGACTTCCTGCAGCAGTGCTCCAATTTCACTATCGACTACCGGCACAAGGAATTGCGCTTCAAGCTGGCGGACTTCATTTCCCGCAAGGATTGGCAGGGTGGCCGGTTGGCCCGGCTCTGACCCCGCGCGCAACACGGCACTCCTATCGCGGCGCCATGCGGATGCCCCCGTCGAGGCGCAGGCACTGGGCGTTGAAATAGGTGTTGCGCGTCAATTCCAGAACGAGGCTGCCGAATTCTTCCGGTTTGCCCAGACGTTTGGGGAAGGGCACCGAAGCCGCGAGGCTGTCGAGTACGTTTTGCGGCGCGCCAAGCATGAGCGGGGTTGCGAAGATGCCCGGCATGATCGAGTTCACGCGGATGCCCAGATCCATCAGGTCGCGCGCCATCGGCAGGACCAGCCCGTTCACGCCCGCCTTGGCCGAGCCATAGATCACTTGCCCGATTTGCGCATCCTGCGCTGCGACGGATGCCGTCAGCGTGATCACGCCGCGCTCATTGTCTTCTAGCGGCGGCAGGCTCGCCATGCCGAGCGCGGAAATCGAGGCCATTCTGTAGCTCGCGACAAGGATGCCGTTGACGCCATAGGCATAGTCTTCCGTCGACGTCCGCTTGAAAGCTCTGCTTTCCTTGTCGAACGCAAGCGTCTTTCCGCGCCGGGCGGTCATGGCGCAATGCACCAGAACGCGCTCCTGCCCGTGTGCCGCCCGCGCCTTCTCGAAGCCAGCGACAGCGCTTTCCTCACTCGTGATATCGACCTTGCAGAAGATGCCGCCGATTTCCTTGGCGATCTTCTCGCCGGCCTCGGCGTTGATATCAAATATGGCGACCTTTGCGCCCGCCGAACTGAGGGCGATGGCGCTGGCCTTGCCGAGACCTGATGCACCGCCGGTGACGACGGCGGCAGTTGTGTTGTCGACTTTCATGAAGGGCTCCCAATTGCGTGTGAGGCAAATTCTGCCGGTTAGTGCAAGATTTGCAATGACAGCTGCATTTCTGCGGGGTGCAGGGCCGCGTTAGGCGACGGTGAATCCGTTGTCAGAAAATCATCGGATGAGCGACGGATTTCGATCCGCCTCAACGCGGCAACGATTGCTTACTAAGTACATAATGGGATATCACTGCCCCCCGATCCAGCACGAAAAATGAAGCGGAGATAGGTTTGCCACTTGAAATCAAACTGTCGCTTGTCGCGCTCGGCCTCTTTTTTATGACGGCCTTACTTACCGGCGTCTGGAAATATCGCCACATGTTGACCAGCGCCACCCATCTGGCGCCGCCATATGTCGACGTCGCGCACAAGGCTGCCCTGCACTACAGTTTTGCGATCCTGATCGTGATCAAGTTTGAAGAAGTGAGCGGGCTCGGGACGAAACTCAATTTGTTGGGCGCGAGCCTGCTCATCGCATTCTTCGCCATTGCCACCGCGACCTATATTCGTTTGGGCGCGAAGAACGAAACCGACAATCAGTTCAAGACACGCAATTTCAATACAACCATCGGCACTTGGATGCTCGTTGCGGCGGAAATCGGCGGATTTTTGTTACTCTTTGGCGGTTTTCTTCGCAGCACTTTTTGAGCAAGTGGCGTGACCGCCGCAAGCCGCGGACACCGCGAAAAGCCAAGCTATCGATTGATTGGTCGGAGCGGCGGGATTTGAACCCACGACCCCCAGTCCCCCAGACTGGTGCGCTAACCAGGCTGCGCCACGCTCCGTAACCAGATGAAAGGCGGAAAAACCGCCGAGGGGCGCGGACTATAGTCGGCCACCCCTACCCCGGCAACGCCGGTGCCCGCGACATTGCCGCCTTTATGCGGGTGAAAATCGTGCCTGTGCTTTGGCCAGTTGCTGCTTCAGCTCCAGAAGCTCGGCCAGCCGGATTTCCAGCCGGGCGCGACTTTCGGGGCCGAGGGTAGACCCGCAGTCTGGGGGACTGGGGGGCGTTGGTTCGGAAGCGCGTGATATGGCTTCCAGCAAGTCCGCTTGGATCGGTTGGATCCTTGGCGGCGGCAGATCGATGGTTTCGATCTTCACCGGCACAATCTTGGCCTCTTCCTGCTGAACCACTTCGAAGGAAACGCCGTGTGCGGATTTTCCGGTTGCGGGCTTTCGGGTGGCGCGCGGTGCGAGAAGCGATGTGTCGCCGCGCCCGATATCGGTCACGTAACGCACGCCCTGATCGCGCAGGATCTTCTGCACGCCTTTGATGGTCAGCCCATCGGCGTAAAGCAGCGCGCGGATGCCGCGCAGGAGGTCCACATCGTCGGGGCGATAGTAACGCCGTCCGCCCGCGCGCTTCACGGGGCGCACCTGGCTGAACCGGCCTTCCCAGAATCTCAGAACGTGCTGCGGCACATCGAGATCGGCCGCCACTTCGCTGATAGTGCGGAAGGCGTCCGCTGATTTCCCCCGCGTCTCGATCGCGGCATGAAGCATCTAATCAGTCCTCTTCGGGCGAGGGTGTCTGTCCGTTGATGACGGCTTTCAGGACATGGCTTGGGCGGAACACCAGCACCCGGCGTGGCGCGATCGGCACCTCGTCTCCGGTCTTGGGATTGCGGCCCATACGTTGCGATTTCTGGCGTACGGCGAAAGTGCCGAAGGACGACAGCTTCACTGTCTCGCCTCGGGTCAACGCACCACAGATTTCTTCGAGCATGTCCTCGACCATTTGCGCGGAGTCGTTGCGCGAAAGGCCGACGGCCTGGAACACCGCCTCGGTCAGATCGGCACGCGTTAATGTGTTTGTCGTCATTTCACACGACTCCCTGCCCCTTGAGTCGAAGCCTAGGGTCTCGCGTTTTTTCCGTCAATGACAAAGGGATAGCCGACTCACTTAAGACACCGGTTCATCCCGTCATGGTTACCAACGCACCAGCGCCGATCCCCAGGTCAGCCCGCCGCCCATGGCTTCGAGCAGCAGAAGGTCGCCCCGCTTGATCCGTCCGTCGCGGACTGCGGTGACGAGCGCCAGGGGTACGGAGGCGGCCGAGGTGTTGCCGTGGTCGGCGACCGTCGAGATCACCTTCCCCGCCGGGATGCCCAGCTTGCGGCCGGTCCCGTCCAGGATGCGCTGGTTGGCCTGGTGGGGTACGAACCAGTCCACCTCCGACACTTTCACGCCCGCTTCGTCCGCCGAGGCGTGGACGGCGGCCGAGATGTTGGTGACGGCGTGCTTGAAGACCTCGCGCCCCTGCATGCGCAGGAAGCCGGTAGTGCCGGTGGTCGAGGGCCCGCCATCGACATAGAGAAGGTCGTGAAGCCTGCCGTCAGAGAACAGCTTGGTGTTCAGCACGCCCTGGTCGTGGTTGTCGCCCTTGCCCGCGCCCGCCTGCAGCACGACCGCACCCGCGCCATCGCCGAACAGCACGCATGTCCCGCGGTCGGTCCAGTCCATCAGGCGCGACATGGTCTCGGCGCCGATGACGAGAACGGTCTTCGCCTGCCCCACCTTGATGAAATTGTCGGCGACAGCGAGCGCGTAAATGAAACCTGAGCAAACCGCCTGCACGTCGAACGCGGCCCCACGCGTCATGCCGATCTTGGCCTGCACGGTCGTGGCGACGGCGGGAAAGGTCTCGTCCGGCGTCGTGGTGGCGACGACGACAAGATCGAGCGCGTCCGCACTTATGCCTGCATCGGCTATCGCTTCGCGTGCAGCGTTCAATGCGAGATCGGATGTCTTCTCGCCGTCCGCCGCGATATGGCGGCGGCGGATACCGGTGCGTTCGACAATCCATTCGTCGGAGGTATCGACGCGCTTGGAAATCTCGTCATTGGTCAGGATCTTCCGCGGGAGGTAGGCCCCGCAGCCGATCACTCTAGATCTGATAATTGTCACCCATCTCTCACGATACAGCGGTTGCAGCCGGTTGCGGCGTGATCCCCGCCCGGTCGGCGGCGATGCGCGGGATCACACCCGACTTCGCCATGCCGATAGCCATGTCGAGGGCGCTGGCGAATCCCAACGCATCCGTCCCGCCATGGCTTTTGACCACCACACCATTGAGTCCGAGAAAAATTCCGCCGTTCGCCGAACGCGGATCGAGCTTGCGTTTCAGGCTGTTCAAAGCCCCGCTCGCGATCAACGCGCCCAACTTGCCGAAGATCGAACTGGTCAACGCCGCGCGCAGGTATTCGATTATCAGCTTTGCGGTGCCTTCCGCCGTTTTCAGTGCGATATTGCCGCTGAATCCGTCAGTGACGATGACGTCGACTTCGCCTTCGGAAATGTCGTCGCCTTCCACAAAACCTGCATATTCCATGGTGAGGCTCGAATTTCGCAAGATATGTGCAGCGCCTTTCACGGCGTCGTTGCCCTTCATGTCTTCCGAACCGACGTTGAGCAGGCCGACGCTTGGCTTGTCCACATTGAAGATCGCGCGCGCGAAAGCAGCGCCCATGATCGCGAAATCGACGAGTTGCTCGTCGCTGGTATCCACGTTCGCGCCAACATCGAGCACAATGCTTTGAGCTTTCTTGGTTGGCCACAAGGCGGCGATCGCCGGGCGTTCAATGCCTTCGATCATGCCTAGCTGATACCTCGACATCGCCATCAATGCGCCGGTGTTGCCGGCGGAAATCGCGACTTCGGCTTCCTTCGTCGCCACGCATTCGATGGCGCGCCACATGGAGGTGTTGCGGCCGCGGCGAAGCACGATCGAGGGCTTTTCGTCCATGCGGACGCGTTCGGCGCTGTGGCGGATTTCTGTGATCGCGGCGAGCTTGCCGCGTTTTTCGAGCAGCGGCCTCAACTGCGCTTCGTCGCCATGGAGCAGGAACTTGACGCCAGGATGGCGCTGGGCCGACCGCACCAGCGCGTCCACGACGATACCCGGGCCGGCGTCGCCCCCCATGGCATCAATCGAGACGGTCAAAGTCTGGTTCAACGTCGCGCGCCTTGCTTTGGCTGGCGGAGCAAATCACTCCGCCGCAAGCGTATCAGGCTTTGGCTTTCGCCACTTCGCGGTCGTCGTATTGGCCGCAGGATGCGCAGACGTGATGCGGGCGCTTGGGTTCGCCGCAATTCGAGCACTCGGCATAGCCCACGGGCTTCAGCGCATGGTGCGAGCGGCGCATATTGCGCCTCGACGGCGAGGTTTTTCGCTTAGGGACCGCCATGGCGGAACAACTCCTTATAGCCGAATCGACCGTGCGGGCCGCCCATACGAGCGCGCCTGCCTAGGCTGGTCCGGCGGGCAAACGAGGCGGGGACGTAACCCGAAACCCTCCCGGGTTCAAGGCCAAAGCCCCCCGGCCTTAACGAGGCTCCTTGAGCTTGGCCAGGACGGCAAACGGGCTAGCCGGCTTCGCGTCGGGAGGCGGCTCATAAGCCACGCCGGGGGCCCTGGGATAGGGGTCAATGGCGAGCGAGAACTCCTCCAGCACCGGACCGGCCACGTTGTAACGGGGGCTCTCGATCTCCTCCGGGGCCTCATCCTCGCCTGCCCCGGGGGCCAGTTCGACCAGCTCGGGGCGGTGGCGGGTGGCGTGGGTCAGATGAAGTTCACGGCTGAACTGTTCTTCGATTCGCTGGGTAACCGGCTCCAGCGTAACGCTGCAGGGTTGCACGACCTCGGCTTTCAGGTTGGCCACATAGGAAAACCGCGATGGCGCCAAGCGCTTCAACGTCACCGTCGCTTCGAAAGATGGAACGGCGCTGACATCGGACCATTCGGCGATCTGCGCGCGCTCGGTTTCACTGGGCGAAAGAACGACGTCCATCCCCGCTTCGGACAAGTTGGTGAGTTCGACGAATTTCTCGAATGGTGCGTCGGAAGTCATTGCGGCAGAGGTCCAAAATCCAGTTCGCCCTGCGCTGGGTCGCATTTCGCCAGCGCCTCTTTCGAGGTGAAGATATACCCCGCGAGCGTCTTCGCGGCTTCAGCATGTTTCTCGTTGCCGCGATAGAGATTGCGCATTAGCGCATCGGCCATCGCCGTTTCGTCTTTGCCCGCATCGTCATACGCCTTGAAGCGTCCGTAGAACGCGTTGGCGATTTTCTTCATGCGCCGCCCCATGCCCGTGTCGCTGACGCCGAGTTCGCGCAGGCCCTCGTCGAAGGCCGCGAACATCATGTTGGTGAGACGTTGCGAAACGTCGTGCAGGGCCGGTTCGCGCAAGCGCCCGAGCGCCAGCCAGGAATGCAGCACCACCAGATCGAATCGGCCGTCCAAAGTGTCGGGCACGCCGAAGGTTGCGAAAAATTCAGGCGCACGGGCGCGACCAATGATCGCCTCATGAAGTCGATTGGCCAGTTCCCGTTCCTTATTGTTCTTTTTCAGTGCCGTCAGCATCGGCCAAAGTTCCTATCCGGCTTGCAAGCCTCACGGCCCAAGGCTAGCACATCGACCGGGGAAGACGCCGTGAGGCAAAGGATCATACCGCATGCGCATTCGTGCCCTTCTTCTTGTTGGCATTCTGGCCGCGGCGGGTTGCACGCCGGTCATCAGCCAGCGCGGCTATCTGGCCGATCCGGCCAATGAATCGGCCCTGAAGGAGAACAAGGACACCAAGACGACGGTGCAGGCCCGCCTCGGCTATCCGTCGACGCAGGCGACCTTCGGCGGCGACGCCTGGTACTACATCTCCAGCACCGAGAAGCGGGTTGCCTTTTTCGAGCCGCGCGTGATCTCCCGCTCCATCCTCGCCGTCTATTTCGACAAGGATGGCAAGGTCAGCGACCTCAAACATTTTGGCTTGAAAGACGGCCACGTCGTCGATTTCGAAACCCGCGAGACAGTCACGCGCGGCCGCGAGATGACGTTCCTGCAGCAGCTGTTCAACGCAACGCCCGGCGTGCCGATCGGCGGCGACCAGCAGCAGAACCCGGGCGGCGGCGGGCCTGGTCCGTAATACGGATAACAAGCAAACAAAAAGGGCGCGGGCTCTTCACCCGCGCCCTTTTTCGTTTCGGATCGAAAAGATCAGATCCCGTGCGCCAAGGTGGCGAGCAGCAGCAGCGCCACGATGTTGGTGATCTTGATCATCGGATTCACGGCAGGACCTGCGGTGTCCTTGTAGGGATCGCCGACTGTGTCGCCGGTCACCGCCGCCTTATGGGCGTCGGAGCCTTTGCCGCCGTAATTGCCGTCTTCGATGTATTTCTTCG
>CAZTCU010000040.1:0-15404 GCA_964612235.1 uncultured Rhizobium sp. | reverse complement strand
ACCTTACGCCCGCTCGCGCTCGGTCGTGGTGCCGAATGTCGGCGGCTTCGCAGGATTCAGCGCCCAATACAGCGACGCCAAACTCAGCTTCGGCTATCGCGCCGATTTCTTCTTCGGCGCCATGGATGGCGGTCTCGACACGCGCAAAACCTACGACCGCATTTTCCACGGCCCCTTCGCCAAGGTCAGCATCGGTTTGGGCGGGTAGCCGCAAACATTGTTGCATTGCCATCTGAGGCTTCTCCCTTGGTCTGCATAAGCTCAAAGGGAGAAGCCCGATTTCATGCAGCGGCGATGAACGTCTTCCTTTGTCGCAACAAAATTTCAGCCAAGCGCCTGCTGCGCTCTCGCGCCGGCGAATTTTCCAAAAAAAATCGCTGCCGGACGAAAACCCTCGCTCGCAGGGTTGAATCTGCACTGTGCCATCCGTCCTATCTAGGCAACCGACGGAAACAACCCTCGGATGTCGAGGGCGATGACCAACCCATCTGACACTGGCCGCACGTTCCCCGATTTGCGTCGCCTGGAGGCCGCAATGACCTCTTCCGCACTCGTGGATTGGTTTGTGCGCGAGGTTCTGCCGCTGGAGGCGGCGCTGATGCACTATTTGCGGCAGAACTGGCGCAACCCGGACGAGATCGCCGACATACGGCAGGACATCTACGTTCAGGTTTACGACGCCGCGCGCAAACAGGTGCCCACCCACACCAAGGCGTTCGTTTTCCAGACCGCGCGCAATCTTCTCATCGACCGCGTGCGCCACGACAGGGTCGTGCCCATTGAAGCGGTACCCGATCTCGAAACGCTCGATGTGCCCGGCGATGCGCCGAGCCCCGAGCGCGCCACGATTGCGCGCGACGATCTGCGCCGCCTGCGCACCGCGCTCGACAAATTGCCGCCGCGTTGCCGGGAAGCGGTTGTTCTGGGCCGCATCGAAGGTCTTCCGGGTCGCGCCATCGCCGTGCGCATGGGCGTGAGCGACCAGGCCGTTTCCAAACATCTCGCAAACGGCATCCGCGCCTTGGTCAACGAGATCTATGGCCGCGAAAACGAGCGCGAGGGCCGGTCATGAGCACATCCGGCGAAGCAGCTCTCGCCAAGAGCCAGATGGCAATCGAATCCGAAGCCGCGCAATGGCTTCAGCGCCGTCAGTTCTGGGATTGGTCCGCATCGGATCAAGCCGAACTGGATGGATGGCTCGCGCAATCGACAGCGCACGAAATCGCCTTCATCCGGCTCATGGCAGGCTACAACCGCACCGACAGGTTGGTCGCCCTGCGTGCGCCGCGCATGGATCGTGGCGCGCTGACGCGTCTGCTGCGCATCGCGGCAGGTCTCGCCGTTGTGGCGGCGCTCGGCACATGGGCGATACAATCCCCGCCCGCGCCGAAAGAAACGAAATACGTCACGCCGGTCGGCGGACGCCAGACAATCATGCTGGCGGACGGCTCGCGCATCGACCTCAATACGGATTCGGTGCTTCGCTTGGGCCGCGATGCAACGCGCCGCCTGGCATTCCTCGACAAAGGCGAAGCCTATTTCCAGATCAAGCACGATGCCTCGCGCCCCTTTGTCGTCACGGCGGGCACGCATCGCGTGGTCGATCTGGGCACGAAATTCCTCGTCCGCACCGGCGGCGACCGCATGGATGTGACGCTGGTTGAGGGACGCGCGCGCATCGATGCGAATGGCGGGGCGCGTTCGGTCGATCTTCTGCCCGGCGACGAGGTGATCGCCACCGCGCGCCAACTTACGACCGTACACAAGACCAGCCAGGATCTGAGCAATCAACTCGGCTGGCGGCGCGGCGTGATCGTCTTCCGGCACACGACGCTGGCCGATGCAGCCGCGGAGTTCAACCGCTACAACCCGAACCGTATCGTGATTGGCAGCGCAGCGGCGGCCGCGCTCAAGATCGACGGCACGTTCCCATCCGACGATCCCGATTCATTCGCGGAGATCGCTCAAGTCATTCTTCATCTGCGCGTCGAACGACGCGGCCAGAGCATCGTGCTCACGAAGTAACAGCAGCAAACGGGCGCGTTCCGAACTGCAAGAAGGGGGAAAAATGTCCAAGTCAGGGTTCTACAAGGCGGTGCTCGCCGGTTCGGTTTGCTCGGCTGCGTTGATGGGCGGCGCGGCAGCGCGGAATTTCGCCATTCCCGGCGGCGATCTGGAAGCCGCCCTCACGGCCTATTCCACGTTGAGCGGCGTCGGCCTCATCGTTTCCGACGATGACGTAAAAGGCATCCGCACCAAAGGCGTCAGCGGCGACATGTCCGACGACGCGGCTCTTTCCCGCCTGCTCGCCGGCACAGGATTCGTCGTACATCGCCATCCTTCCGGCAAGGTCGGGATCGTGCGGGGCGAGCAGTCGCAGAATACCGCGCATGGCGATTTCTCGATGCAACTCGCCCAGGCAGCACCGGCTCCGCGCGCGGTCGAAACCGTCACGGTCACCTCGTCGAAACTCGGCGGTGCGGACGTGCAGAGCATTCCCATCGCGATCACCGCACTCAGCCAGGAGCAGTTGACCGCTTCGCAAACCGCGGGCGGCCCCGATCTGGTGAAACAGGTTCCGAACCTGACCTTCACCAAGACCAACTTCACCGGCTATTCCATTCAAATTCGCGGCATCGGCACGCAAGCCATTTCCGTGACCACCGATCCGGCAGTGGCCGTTGCTTTCAACGACATGCCGTTCATCCGTAATCATTTTTTCGAACAGGAATTCTACGACGTTTCGCAGGTCGAAGTTTTGCGCGGACCGCAAGGCACGCTTTACGGCCGCAACGCGACCGCGGGCGTGGTGAATCTCGTCAGCGCCAAACCCAGCGATCAATTCGAAGCGATGGCGAGTGCTGATATCGGCAATTACAAGAACCGCCGCTTCGAAGGCATGGTGAACCTTCCCATCGTGGATGATCGCCTTGCCGTGCGCATCGCGGGCGAATGGACAAAGCGCAACGGCTACACCACCAACGGCATTACCGGCGATCAGGTGGACGGCCGCAACCTGTGGTCGTCGCGCGTCAGCGTCGGCTGGAAACCGCTGGAGAATGTCCGCGCCGATCTCGTCTGGGAGCATTTCCAGGAAGACGACGACCGGATGCGCACCGCCAAACAGCTTTGCAAAACCGATCCCGGCGTGAGCAACGTCGCCGGTCTCGCCGTGCCCGAAGTGACGTTGGGCAGCGTCGGCGTGGGCCAGGCGTTCAAGATCACCACCGCCAATTTGAGCCAGGGTTGCTTGCCGGCCTCGCTCTATGCCGATGAATCCTTCGGCGTGCCCAACGGCTTCTCGTTGCCTTATGTCGTGGCGGGCTGGGTCAGCGGCGGCATGGCCGTGAAGAATCCGTACGCCGACACGCGCCAATCGAGCGATCTCCGGTTGATCGAAACCTCCATCGACCCGCGCTACAAGGCCAAGAACGATACGGTCCAGTTCAATGTCGATGTCGGCATCACGCCCAGCCTGACCGTCACGTCGCAGACCGGCTACAATCAGGATTTCCTCTGGTCCACCGAGGATTTCAACCGCTTCAACACCAACACCGGCATGTTCCAGCACCCGACGGGCAATAATGTCCGCCCGCAATCGCTGATCACCGCCGATGGCGAGTTCTGCGATCCTCAGCTTGGCTGCAGCAGCCGCCTCATCGCGCAAGACATATCGCGCGAAAACGCCTGGCAGTTGAATCAGGAAATTCGGCTGGCTTCCAAATTCGACGGCCCACTGAACTTCAGCGTCGGCGGCAACTATATGCATTACGAAACCGAAGAGGATTATTTCGTCTTCGCCAACACGCTCACCATGCTGGCCGTCACATCCGGCGCCGGCTCAACGTCCAATCCCTGGAATCCGGGCGTCACCGACAATCACGATATCCTCAACGGCAATTGCACGCTGCGTAGCGGCGGTTTCTATCCGCAATACAACGAGCCGGGGCAGGGCGCTGGCCAGCCGACCTCTGCCTGCTATTACATCGACCCCAATCCGCTCGGCAGCGTCAACGCCAAGGGTCACAACTATTTCCTCAGCCAGAATCCCTATTCGCTGAACTCCTATGCGGGTTTCGGCGAGGCCTACTACCAGCTCGCGGACGACATCAAACTGACGGGCGGCCTGCGCTGGACCGACGACCAGAAGCATTTCACGCTGATCCCCAGCGAGTTGCTGGCCAATGGTTTTGGCTATGCCGATATGGGCCCGATCGATCAGGAATGGAAAAAGTTCACCGGCCGCTTCGCCGCGAACTGGACGCCGAAACTCGATTTCACCGACCAGACCTTGGTCTATGCGTCTTACGCACGCGGTTACAAGGCGGGCGGCGCCAATCCTCCCGGCGCGGTGCTCTATTCCTACGGCAGCACAACCCAGACCGGCGTGCCGGTTCATCCGCTCACCTTCGAGCCGGAATATGTCCATGCCTTCGAACTCGGCACCAAGAACACCCTGCTCGACGGCGCCATCACCTTCAACGGCAACGTGTTCTATTACGATTACAAGGGCTATCAGATTTCGGAGATCGTGGATCGCACCTCGATCAACCTGAACTTCGACGCCACGGTGAAAGGCGCGGAAGTCGAAGCAACCTACGAACCGATGCCGGGCCTGCGTTTCCGCTTCGCGGGCGGTTACGAGGACACGCGCGTCGCCAACAATGCGCAAGCCGTCGATCTGATGGATCGCACGGCGGGTCACGACGACTGGGTGGTCTACAAACCCTTCGTCACTCTGCCGTCCAACTGCATTCTGCCCACGGAAGTCGTAAGAGCGTTGATCCTCTATTACGCCAATGTGGGGCAAGGCAGCCCCGGCGTCTCCGCTTGCGGCAACGCCTATGCCGACAACAAAGACCCGGTTCCGGTAGGCACTTATCATGCGTCGTGGGATGGCGCGGCCAATCCTGCAACCAATCTCGTTCCGGGGCAGCCTTACTATTCGACCGTCAGCGGCCTCACGACAATCAACAAAGGCTATCCCATCACCCTGAATGGTCCGAACGGTCCCGAGGCGTATTACGGCTTCGATCCCTCCACGGCTCCCAACAATGGCGCAGGCTTCGCCAAGAGTTTGGGCGGCAACGAATTGCCTAACGCTCCGCCGCTCACCGCATCGTTTTCCGCCGAATACACCATGCCGTTGAACGAAAACTGGGCGGGCACACTGCGCGGTGATTATTACTGGCAGGATTATTCCTGGGCCCGCATCTTCAACGACAAGCCCTATGATCGCATCCGCGGCTACACGAACATCAATCTTGCATTGATCCTCACCAGCCAGAACGGCTGGCAGATGATGGGTTACGTCAAGAACGTGTTCGACACCGCGGCCATCACCGGCGCGTTCCTCAATTCCGACGACACCGGCCTGACCACCAACGTCTTCCTCACAGACCCGCGCCTGTTCGGCGTGCGCGTCACCAAGAACTGGTGAGCGCGATGGCGAAGATAACGCAGAAACACGTCTTCACGGGGGAAACACAACAATGAGCGAACTGATCATCGTCCGCGACGCGAACATTCGCAAAAGCCTGCTCGTCACCGTCTCGGCGTTCGCACTTGCGACCTATATCGCCGCGACCGATACCGCCAAAGCCAAGGATGCGGATCGTCCGATGTTCTGGCTCGAACTGGGCGGCCAGATGGAAAGCTTGCAAGGCACGGGCCGTCCTTTCGATGCGCCGTTCATGGCGGTTCAACCCGTTGCCTCGCCGGACGGCGCCGACTATGTCGTGCCGCCGGATGCTTACGATCCGTCGCTGTTCGGCAGGGTGTTGCGCCCGCTGCGCAACGCGTTCGGTCTGGAGGGCAAGGTGCTGTTCCAGCCAGAAGCATCGGATTGGACGTTCTCCGCCGCGATCCGCTATGGCCGCGCCAAGACCAGCCGGCACGAACATGAACAGGGCCCCAGTCCCTACAAATATTTCAGCAACCCGATCATCGGCAAACGCAAGATCCCGCTTTACGCCGCCGAATTCGCCGATGCCGAACAATCGGCCGCCGAAAGCCACATGCTGCTCGATTTCCAGGCGGGCAAGGATGTCGGCCTCGGTGTGTTCGGCCGCAACGGCACATCCAACGTCGCCGTGGGCGTTCGCATCGCGCAGATGTCAGCCGCCTCCAATGCCAATGCAGGTGCGCGGCCCGAAGTGTGGCACGTCGCGCAATACGCGAATTTCTATCAATACAAACTGATCGCCGAACAGCAGCGCAGCTTCCACGGCATCGGCCCTTCGTTGGCGTGGAATGCCTCGACCGCCTTGCTGGGCGACAAGGACGATGCGGAATTGTCCTTCGATTGGGGCGTCAACGGCGCCGTCCTGTTCGGGCGGCAGAAGGCCCATGTCAGCCATTTCACCAGCGGCGCGCACATCACGCACAAGCCGAGGGTGGGCAGTGTCGCCGCGCACTTCACCTACAACCCGATCTATACGCCGGTGGATGTCGACACCACGCGAACGCGTTCGGTCACGATTCCCAATCTGGGCGTCTTTGCGGGCCTGTCGGTGCGTTACCCCAACGCCAAAGTGAGCCTGGGCTATCGCGCGGACATGCTATTCGGCGCGATGGACACCGGCATCGACGCTCACCACAGCCAGAACGTCGGTTTCCATGGACCCTTCGCCACGATCAGCATCGGTTTGGGCGGCTAAAACGCAGATTGCGCTGTAACGTGCAGAGCGCTCCGGCATCGGGATGGCAACCCGGTGTCGGGCGCGCATGTCCATTCGCCGTCGCGCATCGAATATATAAAGACAGCCCTTTTAGATCGCTTGCGAACCCGTAAGCGCATCGCGGCGGCAACTTCCGAACGCGCAAGAATATTTCTTCGACTCTGCGCCCCCCGACGCCGGGACTCAATCGTCATCCAAGTGTAGTCCTGAACTTCTGTTCTAGCAGACGGCAACAGGCAACAGATGGTTGAAACACCCGGCAATCGTGGGGGCATCGGTCCATTGGGCGCCGGCTCATCCAAAAGCGTATCGGGCATCTCGGCCTGGTTCGTTCGTGAAGTGCTGCCCTTGGAGGCCGTGTTGATTCAGTTTCTGCACCACAATTGGCGCAATCCGAGCGAGGTGCCGGACCTGCTTCACGATGTATATGTGCGAACCTATGAGGCGGCGGGCAAAGAAATTCCCGACAATGCCAAAGCTTTTGTTTTCGCCACGGCTCGAAATCTCATCATCGACCGCGTGCGCCGCGAACGCATTGTCCCCATCGAAATCATGTCGGATATGGAATCGCTCGGCATCGCCGTTGACGAACCTGATGCCGATCGCCGCGTGATCGCACGCGCGGAGCTTCGCCGGCTGGAAGTCGCGCTGGAGCGCCTGCGCCCGCGTTTCCGCGAGGCGTTCGTCTTGCGCCAGATCGAAGGGCTTTCGCGCCGCGAAATCGCGACCCGGATGGGCGTCAGCGAAGAGACCGTCAAGCAATATCTGGCCGATGGAATCTGTGCGCTGGCCGACATGCTTTACGGAGAAGCCGCCGATCTCAGGAGGCAAAAATGAGCGTCGGCGACACGGCACGCGAAACCGCGCGGGCGCGCGCAGCCGCATGGCTGGCCGACCGGCGGTCATCGGAGAATTGGAGCGAGCAACAGCAGGCGGAACTCGATGCATGGCTGGCGCAGTCGCCCTCGCATGCTGTCGAATTTCTGCGCCTCGAAGCCGCGTGGGATCGCACCGAACGACTCGCAGCGTTACGTCCTTCTCGCCGAAGCGCGTTTGCCGGTGGCAATAGAGCGGTTTCCATCGTTGCGCGCGTGGCTGCGGGCGTTGCTGTCGTGATCCTGTTGGGGTTGGGTGTGCGTCCGTTCCTGCGAACGCCTACAGCGCAAACCTTCGCGACCGAAGTTGGAGGCCATAAGAGCATCACCTTGTCGGACGGCTCGATCATCGAGTTGAACACCGATACGTCGCTGCGTGTTGCCACGGCAAATGGAGAGCGGCATGTCTGGCTCGACCGGGGCGAGGCGTTTTTCCAGGTCACGCATGATGCCGACCGGCCCTTTGTTGTCACGGCAGGCGACCACCGCGTCATCGACATAGGCACCAAATTCGGCGTCCGCAGAGAGGCACAAGCCGTTCGCGTCACGCTGGTGGAAGGCAGTGCGCGGGTCGAAACCATAGCCGGTGCGCCGCAACATTCAGCCGTTCTGAAACCAGGCGATATCGCGATGGCGACACACCAGGCTCTGACAGTGCAGAGGCAATCGCTCGAAACGGTCGCAAACGCTCTCAGCTGGCGCCGCGGCATGCTCGTGTTTCATCACGCCACGCTTGCCGATGCGGTTGCCGAATTCAATCGCTACAACACCGAAAAGATCGCCATGGGTGACGCTTACGCCGCGGCCCTGACATTCAATGGTGCGTTGCCCACCAACGATATCGCGGCGTTCGTTCGCGTAACGCAAAAAACATTCGCTCTACATGTCGTCAAACGCGGCAACGAAATCGTGATCTCACGCTGATCCAGTTCGGACGGCAACAGCTTTGCATAGAAATTGGGGGGTACCGTGCCAAATTCAAATTTATCCCGTCTGCTCGTAAGCGCTGCCGCCGTCGCACTGTTCTCGACCGGCGCCAGGGCCCAGAACTTCGATATCCCGTCCGGGAGTCTTGAATCGGCCCTCGATTCTTATGCGACGCAATCGGGCGTGGCTTTGATGGTTCCCAACGGCGCAGTTGCCGATATTCCTTTCAAGGGGTTGAAAGGCGACTTGTCTCCTACAGAGGCATTGTCCCGAATCCTCAAAGGAACGGGCTTTTCCGCAAGCCGCGATTCCTCCGGCGTCATCGCTATCGTGCGCGGTCAACCCGCGCATACGCAATTGCAGACTGCGGAGCCGCTGCAAATCGCCCAGGCGGCGCCCGCTGCGCGCCCCGTGGAAACGGTCACCGTCACTTCATCCAAACTCGGTGGCGCCGATGTGCAAAGCATCCCCATCGCGATCACCGCGCTGAGCCAGGAACAACTCACCGCCACGCAAACGGCAGGCGGGCCGGACCTGATCAAACAGGTTCCGAACATGACGTTCACCAAAACGAATTTCAGCGGCTATTCCATCCAGCTTCGCGGTATCGGCACGCAAGCCATTTCGGTGACGACAGATCCCGCCGTCGCGGTTGCCTTCAACGACACACCTTTCATCCGCAATCATTTCTTCGAACAGGAATTCTACGACGTTGCCCAGGTCGAAGTGTTACGCGGGCCGCAAGGCACGCTCTATGGCCGCAATGCGACGGCGGGTGTTGTCAACCTCACTTCCGCCAAACCTACTGACCAGTTCGAAGCCATGGCATCGGCCGAACTCGGCAATTACCACCAGCGCCGCTTTGAAGGCATGATCAATCTGCCCATCGTCGACGACGAACTGGATATCCGCCTCGCTGGCGAATGGACCAAGCGCCAGGGCTATTCCTACAACACGCTGTCGCAAGAGCGCGTGGATGGCCGCGATCTGTGGTCGGGCCGCGCGACCATCGGCTGGAAGCCGCTGTCCAACCTGCAAACCTATTTTGTCTGGGAGCATTTCGCCGAAGACGACGACCGGATGCGCAGCGCAAAGCAGCTCTGCAAAACCGATCCGCTTCCCGCAACGATTGACGGCGTGACGCCACCGCCTCCCGGACACAGTCGCGATCAGTACGGTTTCAATCAGACTGCTAATCAGGGCGGCTATTTCAGCCAGGGTTGCCAGATGGCATCTCTCTATTCGCCCGATTCCTTTCAAGTGCCCAACGGTTTCTCGCTGCCATATGTCTCGGCGGGTCTTTATGGCGGTATTCTGAAAGACCAGACCAACCCTTATGCCAGCGACAGCCAGTCGCCCAATCTGCGCGTGATCGAAACCACGCTCGCTCCCATCTACAAGGTCAAAAGCGACCTGGCGCAGTTCAATGCGGATTATGCCGTCTCCCCGAAAATCACCCTCACATCGCAGACGGCATACAATCAGGATTTCCTCTGGGCCACTCAGGACTACAACCGCTTCAACACCCAGCCCGGAATTTTTAATACCGACTACGATGTGCTCACAGATAATCCCGTCAGCTTCGGCCTGATCGCACCAGACGGCATCTATTGCGATCACCAGCTCGGCTGCTCCGACCGTCTGGTCGCGCAAGACCTTTCAATGGAAAATTCCTGGCAGTTCTCCCAGGAATTCCGCGTGGCGACCCATTTCGACGGGCCGTTCAATTTCTCCGCCGGCGGCAACTACATGCATTACGAGACGGAGGAAAATTATTACGTCTTCATCAATGCGCTGACCGCCTTTGCCTATTGGACAGGCGACATGCCCTCGCAACAGGTGGCGGGTTACGATCAGGTCGGTCACTGGATTCCCAATGTCACCGATGGGCATCAATGCTTGCATGTCGGCCCCGGTAATGGGCGCGGCGGCATGCAATATTCCGATCCCAGCCTGCCGCTGGCGCCGCCGGGGCTGAATTCCTGCGTCTATCTCGATCCCAATCCGCTCACCAGCCTCAACAATGACGGGCACAATTACTTCCTCAGCCAGAATCCGTATCTGCTGGATTCCTACGCGCTGTTCGGGGAAGGCAATTACAAACTCAGCGACGAACTGACCCTGATCGGCGGCTTGCGCTGGACGCTGGACAAGAAGCATTTCACGCTGATCCCCAGCCAGCTTCTCACCAGCGGGTTCGGTTATCCCCACACCGGCGTGGTGGATCAGAACTGGGGCAAATTCACCGGCCGCGCCGTCGCGAACTGGACGCCCAAACTCGATTTCACCGACCAGACGCTTGTCTATGGTTCTTTTGCGCATGGCTACAAAGCAGGCGGCGCCAATCCACCGGGCCCGGTGCTGATCAGTTTCGGCCAAGGCGATCAGGCCAATCCCATCCATCCGCTCACCTTCGAGCCGGAATATATCAATGCCTTTGAAGTCGGCACGAAGAATAGCCTGTTCGACGGCGCGCTGACATTGAACGTCAGCGGCTTCTATTACGATTACAAAGGCTATCAGATTTCGGAAATCGTGGACCGTACGTCCATCAACCTGAATTTCGATGCACGCATCCATGGCGTCGAAGTGGAATCTGTGTGGGAGCCGATACCCGGCTTGCGGCTCAATGCGTCGGGCGGCTGGCAACACACAAGGCTGGCCGATGGCAGCAAGGCGGTCGACCTGATCGATCGCACTGCCGGTCACGAAGGCTGGATGGTGTTGAAACCTTTCATCGGTCAGGCCTCCAACTGCATCATGCCGGAATCGGTCGTCGCGGCTTCGATCCTGAACCAGTACATCAACCCCAACGGCAACAGCCCCGGCTCGGTGGTCGAGATGTGCGGCGCCGCCTATGTCAGCCATCTCGATCCGGTGACGTCGCTGCCTTATGTGGCGGCGGTCGGAAACGATCCGCTGGTTGGGCGAACCGCTAGCGGCACACAATTGATCTACAATTATGCGGGGTTCGATCCGCTGACCGCGCCCAACAACGGCCAGGGTTTCGACAAGGATCTGAGCGGCAAGGAATTGCCCAATGCGCCGCCGCTCACCTTTTCGGCTGGCGCGCAATACAGCGTGCCGTTGAGTTCCGATTGGGCGGGTACGCTGCGCAGCGATTTCTACTGGCAGGATTATTCCTGGGCCCGCGTCTTCAACGACAATCCGTATGATCGCCTGCGCGGCTACGCCAGCGTGAACCTCGCCTTGATCCTGACAAACCAGGATGGCTGGCAGGTCATGCTCTATGACAAGAACGTCTTCAACACGACAGCCATCACCGGCGATTTCCTCAATTCCGATGACAGCGGGCTGACGACCAACGTCTTCCTCACCGATCCCAAGCTGATCGGCATCCGCGTCACGAAGAACTGGTGAGCGCGATGGGAAACGGCACGACTGAGATCACCGATACCATCGCTACGGGGGGAACACATCAATGAGCGAACTCATCACCACATCCGCGCGCGCCGACGCAAAGCTCAATTTGCTGGTCACCGTCTCCGCGCTTGCGTTGATCGCCAATGCGGCATCGCCGGTCGTCGCCAACGCCGAAGACAATGACCGCCCCACCGTCTGGATCGAACTTGGCGGACACTTGGAGCGTGTTGAAGGTCAAAGCGCGGTTTTCGCACCCGCCTTCATCGCGGATAATGCAGGCGCTCCAGCCTTCGCGAAAGGAACGCCCATCATCGCGCAGGCGCTGCCGCGTTACGCCAAAGGCTTTGAGGGCACGATCAGCCTTCAGCCATCGGGTTCCGCTTGGCTGATGTCGGCCGGCATCGTCTATGGCCGCTCCAATGGCCACAAGCGCGTCCAATATCAGACGCCGGGCAAACCGCTGCCCGGATATTTCGCAGGCCTTCCGGCTTATGACCCTGCAAAGAATGTCGCTTTCACCGATACACGCTCGAAGGATGCCGAGCAGCATCTCATCGTGGATTTCAAGGCAGGCAGAGATGTCGGACTTGGATCATCCACCCTGTCCCTTGGTGTGCGCTTTGCGCAATTCACCTCTGAAAAGACGGCAAGCATGCGTGTGCGGCCCGACATTCACTTTTCACCTTTTTTCGGCGCCAAATATATGACGACCTATGCGGCGTCGGGAAAAAGCGAGCGCAGTTTCACGGGGATCGGCCCCAGCATCTCGCTGGATGGTTCGTCAAAACTGGCGGGAGATTCGCGCAAGAGCCTGACATTCGACTGGGGTGCATCCGGGGCGTTGTTGTTCGGACGCCAAAAGGCGGAAGTTTCCGAAGGCATCAGCGAGACCCAGTGGCAGGTCGTTGGCCTGTACCATACAAACGTCGTCGAAAATCGCACCATTCCCCATCCGCCCCGCCGCAACTCCAAAGTCGTGCCAAATCTCGGCGCTTTCGCGGGCCTGTCGGTGCGCTACACCAACGCCAAGATCAGCCTCGGCTACCGGGCCGACTTCTTCTTCGGCGCCATGGACACGGGCATCGACAGTGGTCATTCCGAAGCAGTTAGCTTCCATGGTCCTTACGCGAAAATCAGCGTTGGGTTATAAAGCGCGTTATCATGCTCGGGTCGCAAACCCTCGCGGGCAACACCCACGAAGATGGCCTCTCCTTCGACTGGGGCATGAACGCCGCGGTCCTGTTCGGCCGCCAGAAAGTGAAGGGAAGTCACAAGACCTCCGGCATCTATATGGGCAATTTCGCTGCTCCGCCCATATCGCGTTACAGCAATCCCACCAAATTCATCACCCGTTCGCGCTCGGTTGTTGTGCCCAATCTGGGTGGTTTCGCCGGGCTCTCGCTGCGCTACACCAACGCCAAAATCAGCCTTGGCTATCGGGCCGATTTCTTTTTCGGCGCCATCGATGGCGGCCTCGACGCGCGCGATGCGAGCAACCGAAGCCTTCACGGTCCTTTTGCCACGGTCAGTCTGGGTTTGGGTAACTAAGGACAACCGTTCAGCCCCGCCCAAAAGTCGGGAAACATTATTTCTCTGTGCCTGGGATTGTTTACGGGGAAGGTACTGGTCCATCTGAAGGCGCCCGTTCGTTCATCTTATTGAGGGGCCAGTGTGGCGCCCTGAGAGGGATGGCGTTGGCAGAGCATGGGCGGGCGGGCGGAATCCGGTTGCAATGGCGCCGACTTCGTTAAAGTCGGGCGGACCGTGTGTGCGCAGAACATAAATTCCTGGTTTCTCGACGAAGTGTTGCCGTTGGAGGCGATGCTGACGACGTTTCTGCGCCGCAGCGTACGCGAACCGGGCGTCGTGGCGGATCTGCGCCAGGAAGTTTATGTGCGGGTCTATGAGGCAGCACTTCGAAAAATTCCTCATCCCGTGCGCCCATTTTTGCTCGCGACCGCGCGCAATCTGGTTATCGACCGCGCCCGGCGCAATCAGGTCGTTTCCATCGAGGCGGTCGTCGATCTGGCCGAACTGGAAATCGCAGCCGACGATCCGGGGCCGGAGCGCAGCATCGCGGCGCGCCAGGAATTGCGCCGCCTGCAAGCAGCACTCGATCGCTTGCCGCCGCGTTGCCGCGAGGCGCTGACGTTACGAAAAGTCGAAGGCCTTCAACGCAAGGAGATCGCCCGGCGCATGGGAATCTCCGAACCGACCGTCGCCAAACATCTGGCTGCCGGAATGTATGTGCTTGCGGAATTTTTAAACGGCGAAGACGTTTCAGGGAGCAAATCGTGACTGCAGTGGATGACCTCGATCCCTGGGATGGACTGAATGCAAGTCCGCCGGAAATGGAAGCGGCGGCTTGGTGCGAGCGGCGCAGCGACCGCGACTGGTGCGAAAGCGATCAGATCGAGTTGGATGCGTGGCTGGCCTTATCGAATGAAAACGTCGTGGCTTTTCTGCGCATGTCGCATGTCTGGGGCCGTGCAGATCGTCTGGGTGCGCTGCGTCAGCCCTTGAAGCCGTTGTCCGAGGCGAACGCCAGACAAGGTTCGCTGTTCTCGCCTCGCTGGGTCGTGGCAGCGTTGATTGCCGTCGGTGTGGTGGGCGCCGCTGCAAGCTTTTATATTGCACGGCCAGCCGATGAATTCTTTTCCACGCCGATAGGCGGGCGAGAGGTGTTGACGCTTGCGGACGGATCGCAAGTCGAGCTCAACACCGATACAGCCCTGCATATCCGCATAAACAGCACAGAGCGCACCGTTTTTCTGGACCGCGGCGAAGCTTATTTCCAGGTCAAACACGACAGCGCGCATCCGTTCACGGTGATGGCGCAGGGCCATCGCATCACCGATCTCGGCACGAAGTTTTCGGTGCGCGAGGAAGGCGAGGGTCTCAGAGTGGTGCTTCTCGAAGGCAGTGCCCGTATCGATGCCGCAAACAAGGACAAGCATTCGGCCATCCTGAAGCCGGGCGATGTTGCGCTTGCGACGGCGGATTCTCTTTCCGTTGCCCGGCGGCCGGTCGAGGGGTTGGCGAACGAATTGGGCTGGCGGCGCGGCGTGTTGATTTTCGATCATACGACGCTGGCGGAAGCGGCGCGCGAAGTGAACCGCTATAGCCGCAAGAAGCTGGTGATTGCAGGCGGCGGAGCGGCGAAGTTGATGATCGGCGGAACGTTCGCAGCAAGCAATGTGGATTCGATCGCGGAAGCGGCAAAGGAGTTCTTCGGCCTCAAGGTCGAAGATCGCGGCGACAAACTGGTTATTTCGAAATAGCGGCAAATCGGACGCAGGGAACCGTTTCGTTGCGTCAAAGAGGGGGAAACATGACCAAATTCCAGCATATGAAATCGCTTTTGGGAGGAACCGCGCTTGTTGCGGTGCTGGTATTGCCCGCAAGCGGCAGCGAATTGAACATTCCGGGCGGCGACCTCAAGTCGGCGCTCGATACCTATGCCAGGCAGACCGGCACATCGCTGTTGTATCCGGAAAATGCCGTCGAAGGCATCCACAGTGCTGGCGCAAAAGGCAGC
>CAZTCU010000039.1:0-15419 GCA_964612235.1 uncultured Rhizobium sp. | reverse complement strand
CATCCAGAAATTGCGATCCGTGTCGGCGACGACCTTTTCGTAAGGCTGTCCCGTTTCGCGCGCGATGGTGCGGTTGATGCGTTCCTGCATCTTCAGGATCTCTTCCGCCTCGATCGAGATGTCCGACGCCGGGCCGCGCACGCCGCCGAGCGGTTGGTGCAGCAGGAAGCGTGTGTTCGGCAGGCAGAAACGGCGTTCCTTCGCGGCGCCCAGATAGATGTGCGCACCGGCGCTTGCCACCCAGCCGGTGCCGATCATCTTCACCTTGGGGCCGACGAATTTGATCACGTCGTGAATCGTGTCGCCGGACTCCACATGGCCGCCCGGCGAGTTGACGATCACCCGGATGTCTTCTTCGCTTTCCTGCGCGAAGGCGAGCAACTGGCCGGTCACGCGCTCGGCGAGTTTCATGTCGATCTCGCCGAAGATCATCACGGTGCGCGCCTTGAACAGCGCCTGGGCCACGGGCGCGGGCTGCATCTCGCCCTTGTTCTCGTGCTGGTCTTCTTTTTCTTCGTCGAGGCGAACCAAAGGAAACTCCCGAATGCGGTGATTTGGCACCATACTTAGGATGCGCCGTGGCGAACGTCCACCCGCTAGAGCCGGGATAGGGCGTCGCTCATTAACGGGCCGATTTCGGACTGAATCAGAAGGTCCGCCAGCATGTCCAAGGGCGTCTGGTCGCGGTTAATAATCACAAGTTTTGCACGGTTTTTCTTGGCCACCGCCGGGAAACTCGCCGCCGGCTGGACCACGAGCGAAGACCCCAGAACGATGAACAGATCGCAGGCCAGCGTCGCCTGTTCCGCCCGCGCCATGGCTTCGCGCGGCATGGGCTCTCCGAACGAGATCGTGGCCGTCTTCATCAACCCGCCGCAGGACGTACACCCCGGCGGATCGCCATGCGCCTCGAAATATTCGCGGATCGGTTCGAGCGGCGAATGCGCCCCGCAGCGCAGGCATTTGGCGTAGCGCGTGTTGCCGTGCAGCTCGATCACCAGTTCGGGCGGCACGCCGGATTCCTGGTGCAGATTGTCGATGTTCTGCGTGATGACATGGGTGACGAGACCGCGCTTCACAAGATCTGCAATCGCCAGATGCCCCGCATTGGGTTTGGCGGAAGCATACATGTCGTCCCCCGCGAACCGCCTGCGCCATGCTTCGCGCCGCGCTTGCGGATCGGAAACGAACTGGCCGAATTCTATGGGCGCGTTCTTCGTCCAGTAACCGCCCGGCGAACGGAAATCGGGGATGCCCGATTCCGTCGAAACGCCTGCGCCGGTGAAAACGACCGCGCGCCGCGCCTGGCGCAGGAATTGCGCCAGCGCGGCGACGCTTTCGCCGTGGTCGTCGAGATCGTCTTCGAATTCGCCGCTCAGTGGGTCACGTTCCCGCAGCTTGCGGAAATCCATTTGCCTTCGAAACTGGAATGCATGTTCATCGGGTGACCTTCGTGGCTGCCCTTCATGTCCATGCTGCCGGCATAATGTTCGCCGGAATCGTAGGTCACCTGGAAATGCCCGGTACCGTTGAAATCGCCGGTACACGCCATATCGCCGGTATAGGTGTGGCCGACCATGGAAGACTTCACGAGCTTGCATTCCTTGTTCGCCATCGGCGGCGGCTTGTCCTGGTCGACTTCGGCTTGCGTCATGCAGTGCTGCATCGTCATGCTGTTGCCCGACATGTTCATGTGCATCGCTTCGATCCGCGCGCGCGCCTCCGGCGGCAATTGAGACATGTCCGGCATCTGCGGCATTCCTGGCATTTCCATCTTGGTGGTGATGGTCCAGAGGCCTGCCTTGCCGTGACCGGCCAGCGCTGGAGCCACAACCAGCAACGAAGCTGCGGCAATTCCCGCTGCGCCAAGGATGGAAATCTGGGTCAAACTCCGCATGAAAGAACCTCCCTAAGGGTGCCTGAATGGCGCCTCGCGGCCGGGAAGCTGCCATGAAGTTCCGGGGCTTGCCATAGCACATCCCCTCAGACGTGGACCGTAACCCTTCATTCAGGAAGCCGTCATTTGAGAGTTCCCATCCACCGCGAGGGCTGGCTGTTCATTGCCATCGCATGTGCCGCCAATGTCATTCTGTTCGTGCTCACGCCCATTGCGGGGTGGGCGTTCCTCCCCATTACGATATGGGTGGTGGCCTTCTTCCGCGACCCCGAACGCCGGACGCCGCTGGAGCCGGACCTCTATATCTGCCCGGCGGACGGGAAAATGTTGCCAGTGGTTCAGTCGGCTCCGCCGGAGGAGCTGGAAATGGGACCAGCCCCTCTGACCCGGCTTTCGGTCTTCATGAACGTGTTTAACGTCCATGTGAACCGGATCCCCTGTGACGGAACCGTGGTGGGCCTCTCCTACCGGCCCGGCAAATTCTTCAACGCCTCGTTCGACAAGGCCAGCGTTCACAATGAGCGCATGTCCATCCGGATCAGGCCGGAGGGGGCAACCGGCCCCGAAAAAGACATCGCCCTGGTCCAGATTGCGGGGCTGGTGGCGCGGCGAATCGTCTGCGGCCTGACCCCCGGCCAGAGGGTGCGCCGGGGCGAGCGATTTGGCATTATCCGCTTTGGCAGTAGGGTCGATTTGTATTTACCGGGGAATGCCACCATATACGCCGCGCAGGGCGAGACCGTAACGGCAGGCCAGACAGTCCTGGCGGGTATCAAGGATTAGGGTAGTGCAAAACAGAAGGTTTCCCCCGCGTTTCGTACGCGAACGTGTGGAAGAGATTTCTCTCGCCAAGCTCGTGCCCAGCGCGCTGACGCTGATGGGCCTTGCGAGCGGCGTGACCTCCATCCGTTTTGCGATGGAACATCAATGGAAACTCGCCGTCGGCGCGATCATTCTCGCCATGGTGTTCGACATGCTCGACGGCCGCGCCGCGCGGCAACTGGGCGCCGATACCCGTTTCGGCGCGCAGCTCGACTCGCTTGCCGATCTCGTGAGCTTCGGCGTCGCTCCTGCCCTTATCGCCTACAACTGGACGCTCTCCGGCCTCGGCGTCATCGGCTGGATCACGGCGGTGATCTTCTGCGTGTGCTGCGCGATCCGCTTGGCGCGTTTCAACATCCAGGCACTGCGCGACGAAGGCGCTACCGAAACAAATCCCTATTTCACTGGCATGCCGACGCCCGCTGGTGCCTGCCTGATGTTGCTGCCGCTGCTGCTCAGCTTCCAGTTCAAGGCGCCGGCGTTCCAGCTTCCGCTCTATAGCTGCGCCATCGCAATCGCCACGTCGATCTTGATGGTGAGCCGCCTGCCCACGCCGTCGATCAAATATCTCCATATCGAACGCCATAGCCGCACAATTGCGGGCTTCATCGCCCTGCTTACGCTCGGCGCGCTGATGGCCCGCCCATGGGCGGTGCTGACTGCCGGGATCGTTCTCTACGTTCTCAGCATCCCGATCACCGCCTTCGTCATCGCGCGCAATCGCGACGAGGACGAGGAACAGGACGAAGACCTGTCCCTCGCCTAAATCCGCTCCGCCTTTCAACGATCCTTGTGTGATTTCGGCGCGCGATATCGATGCCGGAACAGCGGAGAGTATTCAGGACACGAGCAGGCCGTGACCTTGGCGTCATGCGGTTCGCGATGGACGGCGCAATCCTTGTCGTGATTGCAGCAGGAGGAAGCGCGCGGTGCGATGCCCGCCTTGCCGTTCGGTTCTTTCAATAATGTCATGAGGGTTCCTTTTCATTGCCGGTGGTGTGTTTGGCTGACAGATGCTGACTAAATACTGTCCCACAGCGCGATGGAGAGCCCTTGCTCTTTCAGCGCGTTCTGTCCCAGAGGCGAAACGAAGCCGCCCACCTGTATCGATAAGTGTCTCCAAAGATGTTGTACGAGGGAAAGTTGCACCTTGTGCGAGCGGTAATAGCTGTAGGGCGGCTTCGAATCGCCGCCCGCTATCACGTTGAAGCTCTGCGCAAGAATCATCGTGTCCTGTGTTATGTGCAGGCCGACCGAAATATCGATCGGCGTTTCGCGCGGCCGCGCGCCGGCGATGAAGCGTTGTCCCAATTCGAGATCGGCAAAGGCTGCCTTTCCGAATACGTCGAAGTTCGTGCCGTAAAGCGCGCGGATTTCAAACTGGCGAGCGGATTCCTGGTTTACGGAAACTGACGTATCGAACGCACCGGCCGATTTGTACGAGCCTTCGACGGAAAAAACGCCGTAATCGTCCAGCAACCGCACCCGCGCACCCGCTCCGATCGCAAAGGCGTTGGCGACTTCGATGGGCCCGCCGGGAGGGCCGGATTGCGCCTTGGCGTATTCGGGATCGACGGTGAGGGTGAGCCAGTCCCGCACGCCATATTCGATGTAGGTCTGGGTCAAAAGCTTCGTGTAGCGGATCGGAATCGTTGCGTTCGAATGGCTGTCATACGACCTGCTGGCGCGGCTATAGGTAAAGGTGGAGAATGTTTGGCCGCCGTCTTCGGCCTGCGTCCACGCGCCGGCATATGCGTCGCCCGCGCACAGCAGACAAAAAATGACAGCAACTTTCGAGACAATCCGCATTCACGTCACCGCCGATGGAAGATTGACAAGAAGCCATGAAACGACAGCGGCCAACGCCATTGCCGCCACTGCAAGATCGGCATGCCGCGCCGCACGCGGCCACGCGCACAGCCCTGCGGCGGAAGCCGCGCCAACGCCAATCAGTACGGAGGCCACGTCGCGGTCGGCGCCCAGCAGCGAGGCGAGTGCCGTCGCCACCATGACAATGAGGCCGGAGTAGACCGCGATCAGACCGTCTGCGCGGCGCACGACCCGCACGAACATCGTCAGCCACAAAACCGGGGCGCTGGCGAATCCGGCAAGCAGAAGCAGATATAGCGGCACCTGCTCCCCGAGCCGGTGCGCGGCGCCCAGAAACTGGATCGGATTGAACCCCAGAACGCCCCGCGCATAGGCGAGCACTATCGCCGTGACGACGGGCATGAACAGGAGCAAAGCCAACAAACCCGCTTTGTTCGCTGCCTCACCGGCTCGCGGCAGACCAACGCACACCGGCAAAAGGAAAACCGCGAGCAATGCGCCCATAGGATCGAGCAATTGCGCAAGCGACAATGCCGCGCCCAACACCATCACGCGGCGCGCATCGCGATAGCGCACAAAATTGGCGGCGGCCGAGGCAACACAATAAACGGCCAGGCCCAGCCAGATCGAACCGGCCTTGTCTGCGGCACTTTGAAAGATACCGGCCTGCACAAATGAAAGGACCGTTATCGCCAGCGTGTGCAAAAGCGGATAGCCCGCCGCAAGCGCACCATGAAAAATCAGTGCCGCAAACAAAGTGTCCGCGCCGGCAAGAACGACGGATGACGGCAACAGGGGAAGCAACACGGCGAGCGCCAGCGCCAATGCGGCGATCAGGAAAGGCAGTGTGGATTGTGCGCGTTGCAGGGGCGAAAATTCGGCAAGGGTCATGCGGCAGTTGCTTTGAAGTGACTGACACCGTGGCGGGTCTTGTCCCAATGGAAGGGGCGGCGAACAAGCTGCCATACCGCGCGATAGGCAGCGACAGAGATCAACAGCCAGTAGAGCGGCGCGATCAGGCCATATGGCGCAAGCTGCAACCAGCCCCGGCGATATGGTCCCAGCATCGCAAGATAGACGAAAAGCACATTGCCCGCGATCAGGCTGAACAATGATGCACGCGCCAGCGCCTCGCCAAACGGGCCCAAAAAAATGGTGATCCCCAACGCATGCGAGGCAATGAACATCAGCCACATCAGTGGATTGGCCAGCGACGAAACGAACGTGCCGCCGATGAAAAGCTGGAACGCGAAAAAGCCGCGTGTGCCGGCATGACGCCAGAGCGCGAGCGGGTCGCGCATATGGACAAGCCAAGTTTGCATGTAGCCCTTGAGCCAACGGGAACGCTGTTTCAGCCAATCGCCAGTCCGATTGGTCGCTTCTTCAAAAGTGGTGGAGTCGAGCGTCGTGGCGCGATGGCCAAGGCGGGCGAGCCTGATGCCGAGATCGGCATCCTCCGTGACGTTGAACGAATCCCAGCCGTGGATCTTGCGCAGGACATCGGTGCGGAAATGGTTCGACGTACCGCCCAACGGCATGGGCACACGCAATACATCCAGACCGGGCAGGAGGAAGTCGAACCACAGGGCATAATCGAGCGCGAACAGGCGCGTCAGCCAGTTTTCGTTCCGATTGTAGAAGTTGAGGCGTGCCTGCAGGCAGCCGACGTCTTTGGGGCCGGAGCGAAACCGGGCGACGGCTTTGCGCAACTGGTCCGGCTCCGGGCGGTCTTCCGCATCGAAGATGACGATGAACTCGCCGCGGGCGAACGGCAATGCATAGTTGCACGCCTTGGGCTTGGTGCGCGGATTGCTGGGTGGAACGACGATGATATGGAAACTTGGATCGAGGTCGAGCATACGTATCGCAGCTCGCGTCTCTTCATCGTCGGCCTCGACCACGAGTTTGATATCGAGCTTGTCGCGCGGATAGTCGAGCGCACGAAGTGCGGCGACAAGCGATGCCAGCACGTTGGCTTCCTGATAGAGCGGCACCAATATCGTGTAGAGCGGCAGGTCCGGATCTGCGATCGGTGCGGGCGCTGGCGGAGCGTCGAATATTTCGGCCGCACCCAGCCACACCAACATGGTGCGAAACAGGATATTGGCGAGATAGGCCGCCGCGAGACAGCCGGCCGCCATCGCCAGCGTCACAAGTGGCCACAACAGAGCTGCAACAACAACCGCAAGCCCAAGCAGGAAGAACAGTTGCGCCTGCCCTCTCGTAAGCGTGCGGTTGGCGCTCAACGATGGCTCCGCATCGGCCAGTGCATAAACTGCATCGTGGGACAGCTTCTCGCGGTATTGCGTTTCCACCGCATCCAGCAAGGCATTTCGCCCGGCGGTGGCGAAGAACACCGGCTCGCGATAGGCCCCGCGAATATGGCTCATGCGCGACGCCGATGGTTCGGCGCAGGCGACGATCAGCCTGCCCTTCTCCCGTCGCCACGGCACGAAGAGATGGTGGAAATACTCGTTCAGGTGTGCGGCCTGCGAGAGCGCGGGATCCGGCGGGTCGCGTTTCAGGTCGACGAAACGAAAAAGACCGGTGAAGGCGCGAACGTTCGTTGCGTCCGCAGCGGTGCGCGCTGCGGACGCAGTCGTTATCACATCGCAATCGACGCTGGGCCCCACGCTTATCCCCAGACGTTGTTACGGCATCCCACAGTGAACAGGCAGAATGCCCGATCTCCGTCTGTCAGCCCCCTAAAACCGGCATTACAAATGGAGCGTTTTCGCCCTCATCTGTACATCGGCGAAATTCAATTCGAACGCGAACGTGTCAGCAGACGAGGCGGACGGCCCGCCTCGATCTCAGCCAAATCCTCTGTCAAGGCGTCGATCATCATCGACAGGAAATAGCGAACGGCGGGATTCTTCACCCGGCCGAGCGCTTCAGCGATGTGTTCGACATCCATATCTTCGTGCTCTTCGGAGGACTTGGAAGCATTGGTCTTACGCGATGCCATGTTCTTTCTCCTGTTGGGGTTATGTGAGGTAACCGACGTAACGTTGGGGATTGCGCTCCACGTCTTCCAGCAATGCCCTGTGGTGTTCGGGAAGGTTGTCCGAGGCAGGCGCAATCTCGTTGAAATTGCCGTTAAGCCATTCAATGGGATCGCGACATTCGATCCAGCCGAGATTGGGACGGTGAAGCTGATACCCGATCAGCTTCTGCAATTGTGTCGGCAAGGTGCGTGCAACATCTTGCGGGATGGAAAGCAGCAGCTTTTCCGTTGGTGCTAGCCACGCCACGCGATAGGACAGCAGGATTCCGTGGCGTGCTTTCTGCGAACGATTGGCACCGCCGCCGTGCAGCGTGCTTCCGAGGAAGACCAGGAGCGATCCCGCGGATGCTTCTGCACAGATCGCTTCACCCGGCTCGGGATGCCGCACGCGAGGCCATTTATGACTGCCCGGGATCAGGCGCGTGGCGCCGTTTTCTTCGGTGAAATCGTCGAGCATCCAAATCGCATTGAGCATCAACTCGCCATCGTAAGAGATGGGCCAGATATCGTCGTCGCGATGCAGAAGCTGCGCGGGCTCGCCGGGCTCGATGCCGATGGCCTGGGTGAGATTGATCTCGTAGCTCTCGCACGCACCGCTCGCCTTCAGCACCTTGTCGGCAAGCGCAAGCATCAGTGGATCGAGCGCGAGCAGCTTCGTCATTGCCGATTTGGCGAACAGCGCGGAGAAGCGTTTGGTGCCGCGGCCGAGGAACATGCCTTCGCCTACGCGCGCTCGGGTGAACCAGGGTCGCAATTCGGCTTTCAGGCAGGACAAAATGTGCGCCTGAAGCGCACCCTCGATGATCAGGAAGCCCTCTTCGAAAAGTATCCGGGCGGCTTCCACCGGATCGATGTTCGCGGGGACGCACGGCAGCCCTCTACTGTTGCGGCGCGTGGCGCTGACGTCTGTGTCGGAATCTGTTTTGAAATCCACTGGCCCCCGCCCTGCCGTACCCTCATCCCAGGCAGATGTTTTGTCTTTTTAATGTTTCATCCGAGTCCCCTTATCGGAGGGGTTGCTCAACCAGCCGTTGACGGCGGCGTGCACTGCAGCTTGTGTGCGAGTACGCGCCTTGAGCTTCGCTTTGCTGCGTTCGAGATGCTCGTGAACCGTGTGCTGGGAGATGCCCAGGATTTCGGAGATATCCCAATCCGACTTACCTTCCGAAGCCCATCGCAAGCATTCGGCTTCGCGGAACGTCAGAGGCGACAGCCCGAACCGCTGATTTGGCTTCTTGAATTTGTTGAGGCCAATGCTCGAATAGAGGACGCCCAGCGTGTAAAGCGTCTGGCGCGCTTGCGTATCGAATGTTTTCTCGGGCGTCGTCATCCTTACAACGAATAGCTCGCGCTGCGGGCCTTCTATCGGCACGACGAAAGCATTCAGCGCCCCGGCGTCTGCGGCACCGAGGCGGACGCGCTGCTCCGGCTTGGTCAGCGTATTCAGCGGCATATCCGACCAGGCGAACGGTGTCGGATCGCAGAGCAACCGCTTCAGGCTCGGATCATCCTGGTAATAGTTTTGTTCGGCATAGCGGCGATACCAGCGATCATGCTGATGCCCGAACTTCATTTCCGGAACGATGAAACTGCGGTTCGGCCCCAAGGCGTGCACGAAGGAAAATTTGTCGAAACCGAACCGCCCAACCGATTTGCCGAACGCCGCTTGCATCTCGCGCATATTCGCGGCGGCGAAACCGGCCTGCATGAATTCCCAAGCGACTTCCAGCGGTGCAACCACGACGCCCCTTCCAACGCCTCCAGAGCGCCCAAAGCCCAAGTAAAATGGGACCGAAGGAAGCAAAGCGTTATGCGCTATACTTCCCAATATTCTGGAAGACGAACCAATACATGCCCAACGACAATGAAAACCCTAGTTGCAGGGGTGTGGTTGTGCAATATAGCGATAGATAACCATGGGTTGAGTATTTGCCGCAAACATAGCCGCCTACTCTGCTGCGGGCTTTTTCTTCAGCGGGTCTTCCAAAGGAACGGCACTCACCTGAGTGAATTGGCGAGCCAGCTCATCAACCTGCGCGGCCGGTTGGGTAATCATGCGCCCGAGGGCAACGACATTTGGAATCTCTTCGTCAGAGAGTTCGCGCATTTTCTGTTTGCGAGTGAATGCTTTTTCGATGTAGGGCGCGAGTTCTTCCGCCTTGCGTTTCTGTTTCTCGGCTGCGCGGTCCTTGAATTCCGGCATCACATCGCTCGCGAACAACTCCAGCGCTTCGCAGATGTGTTCATGGCGGTTCTTGCCGCCCTGCTGGATGAATGCCACCTGATCCACCCCCGCGTCGTCGAATTTCCGCAAATGGTTTCGCAGATCGTCCGGCGTGCCGATACCACCGGCGCCGGGATTGATCGGCAGAGAGTCCCGCGCTTTCTCGAAATTGGCCCAGATGTCGGTGCGGCCGGGTTTGTGTTCTCCGAAGATATAATGGTGGCCAAGCGCGTAACCAAAGAAGCGGAACCCGTCGAGGCCGCGGCGCTTGGCTTCCTCGCCGTCGCGATGGACGGAAAATCCCGTCACCATCGCGATGTTCGGATTCACCGCATGGCCGATCGGCACGCATTCTTCCTTGAAGATGCGGTAGTAATCATCCACCCATTGCTTGGCTTCCGCCGGATCGACGAACGCGAATGTCAGGGCTCCAATGCCGAGACGTGCCGCAAGTTTGATCGTTTCGCGGTTGGAGCAGGCCACCCACACCGGCGGATGCGGCTTCTGCACCGGCTTCGGCACGATGTTGCGGCACGGCATGTCGAAGAACTGGCCTTTGAATCCGGGATAGGGATTCATCACCATCATGTTCAGGCATTGCTCGACGGTCTCGCGCCACATCTCGCGCTTCTTCTCGACCGGCACCTTGTAGCCGCCGAGTTCGAGCAACGCGGAAGATTCGCCGGTGCCGAATTCGACACGGCCGTTTGAGACGAGATCCAGGGTGGCAATGCGTTCGGCCACGCGCGCCGGATGATTGTAGCCGGGCGGCATCAGCACGATGCCATGACCCAACCGGATGTTCTTCGTGCGTTGCGAACACGCCGCGAGAAAGACTTCCGGCGCAGAAGAATGAGAATATTCTTCGAGGAAGTGGTGCTCGACCTCCCAGGCGTGATCGATACCGAGCCTGTCGGCGAGCTCTACCTGATCGAGCGCGTCCTGAAACAGCTTGAGTTCGTCACCTTCATGCCACGGCCGCGGGAGCTGATGTTCATAGAAGATGCCGAATTTCATGGTTTCACCCACCCAAGGCGGACGAGAATAGCGGCGGCCAATTCTTGACCGATTTAAGCGCCTCGCTTTCCTCGGCCTGCTGGAAGCCGTTGCGGATAGCGGCGAAGCGCATTTCGACCACATCCTTGAAGCGCGGATCGGTGAAAATGTAGAGCTGGTTGTCGCGCACGGCTTCGACCACGCGCGCACCCACCACATCCGGATCGAGACCCGTTTCAATCGCCTTGGAAATCATTTCGCGGCGCTGGGGATCGAAACCTTCCTGTTCGGCGCCCGCAAAGCGTGCCTGCTTGGTGCGCGCGCTTTCGTGGATGCGCGTGCGCACGAAGCCGGGGCAGAGAACCGACATGCCGATATTGCTGCCCCCAAGCTGCATCGCCCACCCCTCGCTCATCGCAACGACAGCATATTTGGTGGCCGAATACGGCTCCATGCCGGGGCCGCTGATAAGGCCCGCAATCGACGCCGTGTTGACGAAGTGACCGCCTTCGCCATGACCGCGGATCAGCGGCAGGAAGGTCTCGACGCCGTAATAGACGCCCTTCAGATTGACATCGACGATCCAGTCCCAATCGCGTTCCGGCACCTTGCCGATCTCGCCGCCGGCGCCGACACCGGCGTTGTTGCAGACGACATGCACCTTGCCGAAAGCCGAAACCGCTTCGAGCGCTGCCGCGCGCAGATTGTTTCGCTCGCCCACGTCGCAATGGATCGACACCGCCTTGATCTGTTCCGATGCCAGCCGCTCGACAGCCGCTTTCGCGGGCGCGTCCTCGATATCGGCGATGACGACATTCATGCCCTGGCGCCCGAACGCGCGCGCCATCGCCAGACCAATACCGCTCGCACCACCGGTGACGAAGGCGGTCTTCCCCTTGAAATCCTTCATTATGCTGCTTGCTCCAATTCGAGTGCATCAAACTGCGCGACCAGGGCTTCGCCGTGTGGATGCTTGCGCAGGCGTTCCACCACGTTGTCGCGCGATTGGACGCGCGTGAAATCGGCGTTGGTGACGGCGTGCCATTCGATCATCTGCTCCCAGACGGGATCGATGATGGTGCGGCCCGGCACCTGTTTGCCGTCGACGGTCTTGATCGTGAAGCTGCGCAGCTCGCTGACGATGGTTTGCAGATAACCCACATGGATCGCTTCGTCCGTGCGGATACGGCTCACCAGTTCCGCCGCATGATCGGCCGCGGCACGGCGATCGCGGAAATTGGCCGGATCGCGCATCACCTCGATGCAGAACGAGAAGAAGTTCTCCGCCCGCACCTCGATCATCAGCACGTTCATCAGAAGCAGGATCCAGTCTTCGTATTCCTTCGGAATCTGCGGCATGCGCCGGCCGGTTTCCGGGCGCGCGAGGCTGTCGGGCACCGGCGGGATCGGATAGGCGTTCTTGCCGAACAGCGCATCGCGCACGGCGAACCACATGTCGTCATGTCCACCGATGCCTTTGGATTTGGTGCCGCCCTCGTCCCAGCCATGGGCTTCAAGCAATCCCTTGTTGAGATGGCCGAGACAGGTTTCGCTCAAATCCTCGACAACGATGTTCTGAAAATTCGGCGCACTCACCGTCGCCAGCATCGCACCGCGCGCTTCGACGATGCCGGTAATCGTGAGGCCGTTCCACAACGACTCGCCATCGCCCGCGTTCAACAGAAACTTCTGCTGTTCGGCGGTGGGATAAGGCCCGCGCTTCAACAGGCGCACGCTTGCGTCGATCACGTCATGACCGCGATCCTTCAACGCCTGCTGCCATGCATGGACGGCAGGCCAGCGATTCAATGTGCGCGGCGAAATGTAAGCGCCTTTGGAATCGAATCCGCCATGCAGGCGATAACCCGCTTCCACCTGCGGCTTGGCGTAGTCGTGATCGGCGATGAGTTCTTCGCGGGAATAGATGCGTTTGGCCATCTCGATGCCCTCCCAGGCAGGGACGCGCGCTGTACCGCGCATTCGAACTGGAACTGATATTTTGTCAGCCCAACGCGCAAGTCAACTGTTCGGGCCCAAAGTTTTTTAATTGTCCGGACGGGATCGAAGCGGAATCTGTCAGCGTTTTTAGGGTCTTGCGACACCTGGGACAAAGTCTTGCGACAGGGGACGCATAGTCTGAAGGAAGGCCGCAACCGCGGCCTCAAGCGTGAAACCTAGGAGTATCACCATGAAAACAAGACTTTTGCTGGCCACGGGGGTGACGGCTTTGTTTACGGCGACGGCAGCGTTTGCGTCGACGCCGGGTCTATATGTGTCCGGCGACGCGGGCGTTTCGCTTCTGCCCGATCTGCACTTCAACAGTGCGGCCACGGGAACTTCACTCACGAATTATGACGCCGGATACAATTTCGGCGGCGCCGTCGGCTATGACATGGGCAATGGAATGCGGTTGCAGCTCGATTCGCAGCACGCAAGCCAGCAGCTCTCCGGCGTCGATGGAACAAGCAATGCTTACGGACATCTTTCATCCACAACGCTGATGCTCAACGGACAAATGGATCTCATTCCGAACTCCCAACTGACGCCTTATGTCGGCGCGGGCGTGGGCGGCGTGAATTTCGGCGGACAGGTGGACGGCTACTCGGGCCGGGCGTGGAAGCCGGGCTATCTCTTGGAAGCCGGTTTGCGTGACGACATCAGCAACCAGCTTTCCCTGTTTGGCGGCTATCGCTTCACGCAGGCGGAGTCGGTGAAAATGAGCGATCCGACAATTCCCGATGCGGCCACGCAGCATTTCTCCGACCATGTGATCATGGCGGGTGTGACGTATCATTTGGGACAACAGTAAAATCGAACAATCCCTCTCCCCTCACCGGGAGAGGGATGCTTTCAGGGCTTGAGCGCCCTCACCAAAAACCGCGTGAGATTGTCGACGACTTCCTCGCGATTCCGGCGTGAGGCAGCGCCTTCGCTGCCGGTTTGATGCAGCGCGCCGACGATCGCCTGCCCGATGATGTCGGAATTGTAGGCATCGGACGCTATGCCGGCGGCAACAGCCGTGCGGATGATCTCCGCCCAATCCCGGCCCCAGCGCTGCAACAGCGGCACGGCCTGCGCGCCTTCCGCATCGATCACCGCTTCGTCGGTCATCGCGGCGTTCAGCACGCCGGGATGGATTTCCGAATATTCGTAGATCGCGTGCAGCATCGTCGCGAGGAATTTCTCGAGCGACGTATCGTGCGAAACACGGCTGCGCAGATAGGCGTCGAGTTCGGTGCGCGCGTCTTCCACAAAGGCTAGAAAGCAGGCGCGCTTGTCCGGGAAATGCAAATAGAACGTGCCATGCCCAAGCCCGGCTTCGCGGGCGATGTCCTGCGGGCGGGTGGCGTGATAGCCGCGCTCGACGAACAGCTTGCGCGCCGCCTTCTTCAGCTTGGAGAAACTTTCCGGCTTGCGGCGGGCCCCGCGCTGGTCTGTCTCGGCAAGGACCGTGCCGTTGGAAGTGCTCATGTCAGGGACATTCAACTGACGGCTGACAGGATGTCAACGCAGGGGTCATCCCCCGCGCGGCGCGTTTGCACTATAATCCCGTCCGGCGGGGTGCCGGATGTTGGAGGATTTCATGCGCAAAGTAGCGATTCTAGCAGCAGCATTCAGCGCTTTAACCTTGCCCGTCTTCGGCATGGGCAGCGGCGGCGGTGGCTATGGCATGGGCGGGATGAGCAACAGCGATCCCGGCTTCGAAGCCTATTCGCAGGCCGTTCGGCTGATCAAACGCGAACAGTTCGGCGAAGCGATTCCCTATCTCGACGTCGCACTTCAGGCGCATCCGCGCAGCGCCAATATCCTGAACTACGAAGGATACGCGCACCGGATGATCGGCAACTACAACGCTTCGCTCGACTATTACAACCGCGCGCTTGCCATCGATCCCGACCACAAGGGCGTGCACGAATATCTGGGCGAGCTTTATTTACAGACCCAGCAGTTGGACAAAGCCCAGGCCGAGCTCGCAACACTCACCAAACTCTGCCCAAACGGTTGCGAGGAGAAGGACACGCTGACGGCGTCCATCGCCAAATACCAGGCGTCAAACCCGGCGCCTGCGCAGCCTGTGGCAACACCGGTTCCGTCAGTCCCGGTGGTCGTGCCGCCCGCATCCGACTCGGCGGGCTAAAGACCCCGTTTCCGCTGCACCGCACAAAGCATTTTTTATTGTCGTATTGGAGCCGAAGGAATAACTTCGGCTCCAGTGGCGTCACCATTCAAACCGGGGGTGTGTCATGCGACATGTGTCGGCGTTTGCGATTTCGGTTCTTACCCTTGTTTCACTCACATCGACGGCGCGAGCCGGAGCTTTCGACTACCTTGCGCAGAATTCCTGCGAGCAGGCGGTCGAAGAAAAGATCAAGGCCAGTCATTCCGACGCTTCGGATATCGCTTATAGCGGCGAACGAATGAATCAGGCGGAGACGAACACGAGCGTGAAGGGCAAGGGTCATTTCACGGCCGGCGGCAGCAAACAAAGCTTCACCTATACCTGCAATTACAACATCGTCTCTGGCGACGCATCCGGCGTCAACGTGCAGACGAACTCTGCTACCGCGTCCAACTGAACGCGTTCAGGCGGGGCCTAGCCGATCTGCAACGGCGTGAACGACGCCATGATGTCCTGCGTCGTC
>CAZTCU010000038.1:0-15663 GCA_964612235.1 uncultured Rhizobium sp. | reverse complement strand
TCGTCCCGGACGGCCCGGTAGGCGTCCAGCCGCTGGTTGCGCGAACCTTCCACGGCCGTCGGATCCATCGTCGGCCAATATTCCAGTTCGACCGCCGAAGTGCGCGTCAGTTCGACCGCCTTGTGCTGGGCTTCCGGCGACAGAGTGATCACCAGATCGAACGAGGTGTCCTCCAGATCGTCGAACCGGCGCGGCTTGTGCTTGCCGATCTCGATGCCGATCTCCTCCATCACCTCGACGGCCATGGGATCGAGGTCGCCCGCGCGTGCGCCGGCCGAATCCACATAGACGAACTTGCCGAACAGGTGCCGCATCAGGGCAGCCGCCATCGGGCTGCGGACAGAATTCAACGTACAGGCGAAGAGGACGGCACCGGGCAGCTCCTCCCCGTTGGGGCCGCGCATCGCATCAGCCCTTCAGGTGGAGCACGCAGATCAAAGTGAACAGACGCCGCGCGGTGTCGAAATCGATCTCGATCTTGCCCTTCAGCCGTTCCTGCAAAAGCGTCGAACCGTCGTTGTGCAAGCCCCGGCGGCCCATATCGAGCGCCTCGATCTGCGACGGCGGCGCGGTACGGATGGCCGCGAAATAGCTTTCGCAGACGACGAAATAATCCTTGATGACGCGGCGGAACGGGGTGAGCGACAGCATGATGCGGCCGTGCTCGCTGCCGTCTTCCAGCCGGATGTCGAACACCAGCCGGTTTTCTTCCGATCCCAGTATCAGCTGATACGGCCCGCCCGGCGAACCCGCAGGCTCGAAACTGTTCTCTTCCAGAAGATCGTAGATCGCGATTTCGCGTTCCTGATCGACCTCGCGCGTGCGCCGCACGACCGAGCGTTCGTCAAGCGTGATGGCGGTGATGCGGTAAGGCGATTTTTCCGTCATGTGCGGTTGAGACGGGCTGCGACCGAGCTTGCATGTGCATCGAGTCCCTCGGCCTCCGCAAGCGCGACCGCCGCGGGCCCGATCTCGTTGATCGCCTCGCGGCTGAGGGAAAGCAGGGTCGTGCGCTTGACGAAATCGAGCACCGAAAGCCCGGAGGAGAACCGCGCCGTGCGCGCCGTGGGCAGCACATGGTTGGGACCGGCGATGTAATCGCCCATCGCTTCCGGCGTGTTGCGCCCCAGGAAGATGGCGCCTGCATGGCGCACCCGCCGAAGCAGCGCGTCGGGATGTTCGACCGCCAGTTCCAGATGTTCCGGGGCGATGCGATCCGAAAGCGTTGCGGCATCTTCGAGCTTTTCCACCACGACGATCCCGCCGAAATCGCGCCAGCTTGCCGATGCGATGGCCTTGCGCGGCAGCGTTTCGAGCGCGCGCTCGACGGCGGCACTCACCTTGTCCGCGAACGCGGCATCGTCGGTGATGAGAATGCTCTGCGAAGACGCATCGTGTTCGGCCTGGCTCAAGAGATCGGCCGCGATCCAGCCCGGATCGTTCGCCCCGTCGGCAATCACCAGGATTTCCGACGGCCCCGCAATGGAGTCGATGCCGACGACGCCGAACACCTCGCGCTTGGCCGCAGCCACATAGGCGTTGCCCGGCCCCACGATCTTGTCGACGGGCGTGATGGTTTGCGTGCCATAGGCAAGCGCCGCCACGGCCTGCGCGCCGCCGATGCGATAGACTTCCGTGATGCCCGCGCGTTTTGCCGCCGCCAGCACAAGCGGGTTCACCTTGCCGCCGCTCGCCGGCGTCACCATGACGATGCGCGCGACACCCGCCACGCGCGCCGGGATGGCGTTCATCAGGACCGAACTCGGATAGCTCGCCGTGCCGCCCGGAACGTAAAGCCCCACGCTGTCGAGCGCCGTCCAGCGCCAGCCGAGCTTGGCACCTATATCATCCGTATACGTCTCGTCTTTCGGAATCTGGCGGCGGTGATAATCCTCGATGCGCCGCGCCGCGACGTCCAGCGCCTTCAGCGTCTCCGCCGGGCATTGCGCTTCGGCCTCAGCCATTTCCTTCGCGGTGACGCGCAGCGTTTCCGCCGTGAGCGACACCCTGTCGAATTTCGCCGTCAGTTCGACCAGCGCCGCGTCGCCACGCGCGCGCACATCGGCGATGATCGCGCGCACGGCTTGCGCCACGTCTTCCTCGGTTTCGCGCTTGGCCGAGATCAGCGCGGCAAAATCCCGCGCGAAACCGGCAGCGCGTGCATCCAGACGCCGCGCCATCTCAACTATTGTCCAGTGGATGTTGCGGGCGGGCTTGCGCGGCCCACGGTCCCGAAAGATCGGTCAGCCCCGCATCGAGGCATTCGACTTCCAGTTTCATCGCGCCGCCGCCGGCAAACAGAAGCTCCACGACGCCCCCACAATCTTCATCGCCATTGGGCGTGAACTGGATCGCGAGCAGCGAAACGATGGCGTAAGGGTTGTCGCGTTTCAGGTTGTGCGCCTTGACGCTCAGCACATTGTCGAAATGCAGCCCCGACCGCACGCGCAGATTCCGCCCGGCGAAACGCTCCGCATCTTCCCATTTGAAGCGGTTGAACACGCCCGCGAACCGCCGCGTCTTGGGCAGGTAGACGAGATCCTTCACGCGCGCGACCGCATCCTGCAACTGCGCGGAGATGATTTCGATATCGGCCGCGTCTTCCGCGGCGATGGTGAAACCCGGTTTCATTCGCGCAACCGTTCGATATTCGCGCCGACGCCGGAGAGCTTCTCCTCCAGCCGTTCGAAGCCGCGATCCAGATGATAGACGCGGTTGACGATGGTTTCGCCTTCCGCCGCAAGCCCCGCGAGCACAAGGCTCGACGACGCGCGCAAGTCCGTCGCCATCACCTGCGCGCCCTTGAGCTTCGGCACGCCGTGCACGACGGCCAGATCGCCTTCGATCCTGATGTCGGCGCCCATGCGGGCCAGTTCCGGGACGTGCATGAAACGGTTCTCGAAAATCGTCTCCTTTATATGCGACGTGCCGTCGGCGGTTGCCAACAGCGCCATGAACTGCGCCTGGAGATCCGTCGGGAACCCCGGGAACGGTGCGGTGGTCACGTCCACCGCCACTGGCCGCACGCCGTTGCGATGCACTGTCAGCCCGCGATTGGTGACGGTCACTTCCGCACCCACCGCTTCGAGCAGCGGCAACACCGCGCCGATCAGTTCCGCGCGCGTGTTGACGAGTTCGATCTCGCCGCCTGCAATCGCCGCCGCCATCGCATAGGTTCCGGTTTCGATGCGATCCGGCAGCACCGGATATTCCGCGCCGTGCAGTGCGCGCACGCCTTCGATTTCGATGCGCGAGGTGCCGAGCCCCGTGATCTTCGCGCCCATGGCGATCAAGCAATGGCCGAGATCGTCGATCTCCGGTTCGCGCGCAGCGTTCTCGATCACCGTCAGACCTTCGGCGAGCGACGCCGCCATCAACGCGTTCTCGGTCGCGCCCACCGATGCGAATGGGAATTCGATGCGCCCGCCGCGCAATCCCTTGGGTGCACTGGCGATGACATAGCCTTCGGCCAGGTCGATCTGCGCGCCCAATGCTTCAAGCGCCTTCAGATGCAGGTCGACCGGCCGCGCCCCGATGGCACAACCGCCGGGCAGCGAAACCTTTGCGTGCCTCTCGCGCGCGACCAGCGGGCCGAGCACGAGAAAACTCGCGCGCATCTTGCGCACGATGTCGTAGGACGCGGTGGTGTCGGAAATATCGGCGGCGCGCAATTCCAGCCGTCCGCCCTCCCCCATCCGGGGTCCGCGCGTATAGCTCGCCTGCGCGCCCGCGCCGCGCAGAAGGTCGGCCATGAACGCGATGTCGGCGAGCCACGGCACGTTGGTCAGCGTCAGCGGCTGGTCGGTGAGCAGGCAGGCGGCCATCAGCGGCAGGGCCGCGTTCTTGGCCCCGCTGATCGCGATTTCGCCCTTCAGCCGCGCGCCGCCTTCGATGCGAATCCTGTCCATAACCCCTCACGCGGCCAAAGCGCCGATTCCAGTCCCTTTTATCGGCTGACAGCGGCTTCCGATAGAACCGGAGAATGCAAACTAGCCCTGCTTCGCGGCCTCTTTCGGGCGCGCTTGCGGCGCGGGCGCGGCATCGGCCGGCTTGGCCGCCGCGGGCTTGGTCCCGCCAGCTTTCCGGCGTTTCAAATTGGCCTTCAGCGCCTCTGCCAAACGCTCGGTCCGGCGTGCGGATTTGGCCTTCATTGCGCTCTTTCCCTGGCCCCTTTCGATGGGCTATAGGCTCCGGCCCGGCTGGATTCCAGCCCGGAAATGCTTGGATTGCCGGAGTAGCGTAGTGGTAGCGCAACCCCTTGGTAAGGGGTAGGTCGAGAGTTCAATTCTCTCCTCCGGCACCAGTTTTATCTAGAAAAATCAAACTGTTATTGGCGATCCTGCGGGAATGGAAAAGACCCGGCAAGCATCCTTGCCGGGTCTCGTTGCACATTCGATTTTGCAGCGCGCGAGCGTGCTCGTTCGCCTTACTGTTCTCAGGCCGTCTTCTTGCGACGACGCAGGAAGCCCATCGCGGTCAGGCCGCCTGCCAGCAACGGCAGCGTTGCCGGAAGCGGCGTGGCTGCTGTGGGAGCGGTCAGCGAAGCATCGTCGATGGCAAGATAGGAGAACTGGTTGGTGTCGAACCAGCCGTAGCGATTGCCGCCGACCTCTCCGATCGCGTCCCCTCCCAGGATCCATGAAGCAACGAGCGCATTCGATGAATCCAGGATATTCATGTCGACTTCCAGTTGGCCGCCATTGTCGATGAACACATGCTCAAATGTGTACCAGCCGGTGGTTTCGATCGCGATAGGGCTTTTGTCGGGGTTTTTGGGAAAAGCGCTTCCCGGAGAAGAATTGTTGCTGGCAGAAACGATGAAGCGATCGCTTCCCGCGCCGGGGCCGGTGCCGTCGTTATAGAAGCCCACGTTGAAGATGAAATCGCGCAGGAAACTGCCGTCCGGGTGGCTGATCGCGCTCGAGAAATCGAAACGCGTGTCGTTCGCCGCGCCGGCGCCGACATCCAGATAGATCTTGATCGATGTCGTATAGGGCTGAAACGCGCCGGGCGAGCCGCCGGTCGAGTTGTTGTAGGTCCCCCATGTCGTGTAGTCGGTCGTCGCTTGCGCGTAATAGCCGCCGCTGGCCGCGGTGATTCCATCTGTGCCGCTGGCAACGCGAGTGGGCGAATTCCAGCCGGAAGTGTCGGTTTCAAAGCCCTGCGAATACAATGTCGTTGCACAAGCCGGCGCCGACGCCGCGACGGCGATAGCCAATGTCGAAGCAGCAAGCCATGCGCTGCCAATCTTCAAAGAAATCATGTGTCTCCCCATTGTTTGGTGTTCGCCACGGCACCGATGCAGTTGTCGTCTCTACAGAGAAAGCTTGGCTACGAAGAGCGAGTGGTTGGCGAAGCCCATTTGCGCGAATCTCGCACCACGATATGAAAGCAAGCAATGTGCCAAAATGGGATATGGCCTTCAAATCAACCGCTTATCGTTCGAGACAATTTGAAGGTTACGGGATATTGTAAACCTCGCTTCCAATGTTGGCGTTGTCTTTGCGTCGTTATCCGCCAAAAAAAGCGGCAGCTTGCTCCGACGCCCTCGCACGATTCGATTCGCGTGTTTCTATCCGCCCAACCCGACGCTGATCTTGGCGAAGGGGCCGTGAAAGGCTGTCGTCACCGATCGGTGGGTATCGAGCCCGCCATCCATCGCGCCGAAGAAGAAGTCGGCCAGGTAGCCTGCGCTGATCTTCGCGTTGGTGAAGCGGTAGGAGAGCGCCGCGAAGCCGCCAAGATTGGGAACGACGACGCGCCGCGATTCGCGATTGATGAGAATATTGCCAGCGATACGGAATACGAACTGCCTTGGTGTTCTACGGAATCCGGCGATAGGCCGCTTCGCACGCGCGCCGGCGCAATGATATTTCAACGGCGGGAGATTCGGACATGAGCCCAAAGGCGTTCATCTCATGGAGTTCGGGCAAGGACAGTGCGTTCGCGCTGCATGAAGCGCGCCGTCTCGGATTGGCCGATGTCGTGGGGGTGCTCACCACCGTGAACGAAGTCCATGACCGTGTGGCGATGCACGGCGTGCGCAACACGCTGCTCGACCGCCAGATCGCGGAATTGGGATTGCCCGCCATCAAGGTGCCGCTGCCCAGCCCCTGCCCCAACGAAATCTACGAAGCGCGCATGGCCGAAGCGACAACGCATATCAAGGCGCAAGGCGTTCGCCACATGATCTTCGGCGACCTGTTCCTCGAAGACATCCGCGCCTATCGCGACCAGAAACTCGCCGCCGCAGATATGGAAGCCATCTATCCGCTGTGGCGGCGCGAAACCCGCGCACTTGCGGAAGAGATGATCTCAAGCGGCTTGATTGCCCACATCGTCTGCCTCGATCCGCGCCGGATCGACCGCAAATTCGCGGGCCGCCGGTTCGACCGCGACCTGCTGCGCGAATTGCCGCCCGGCATCGACCCGTGCGGCGAGAACGGCGAATTCCATACGGTCGTCTCTGACGGGCCGATGTTCAAATCGGCGATTCCCGTGACGATAGGCGAAACCGTCGAACGCGACGGGTTCATCTTCACCGACGTGAGGTGATCACAACCGTGCGGTGAGCGTCGCCCCGAACGTGCGCGGCGCGCCATAGGCAGTGGTTTTCAACACACCAATGGCCGAGCGATCATCCGCATAGGTGATGTAGGTGTCGTCCGTCAGGTTCTCCACCCACATGAGGACGGAGTATTTGCCGAAATCCACGCCCGCGCGCGCGTTGACGAGGCCGCGCGCATCGCTTTCGAACCGTTTGGAATTGGTCGCGTCGAAATAGACCGGCGACTGGAAATTGTAGTCCACGCGCGCGATCAGTGCGGCATCGCCAATCGGGCGGGTGTATTCGAGGCCGACATTGCCGGTCCAATCCGGCGCCGCGATGATCTGTTTGCCGGAACAATCCATCACCGCCCCGCCAAGCGACGCGGGCGCAAGGCAGTTCGGATAGGAGCCATAGCGCGGATCGAGCGCACCGATGCCCAGATCGAGCCGCAGTTCCGGCAGGATCAATGCTTCGATTTCCAGTTCCGCGCCGTCGATGGTCGCGCTGGCGGCATTGTCGAGCACGATGGCCGCGCCCTGCACCTGCTGCACCTGCATGTCGTTGTACCTGGTCTTGAAGATGGCGGCGTTGGCGCGCACGCGATTGTCGAACCATGCGCTCTTGATCCCCGCCTCATAGGTGGTGGCGTTTTCGGGATCGGCGCTCAGGCCCAATGTCGATCCGACCAGATCCACATTGAACACCGCGCTTTTGTAGCCGCGCGCGATGCGCACATATCCCATCGCATCCGGCGTGAAGCGGTAGGACAACGAGGCGGTCGGCGAAAGATCGCCGTTCGAAACCGAATTCGCATAGTCGATGTTCGGGAATCCGATGAACGTATAGAAGCCCGTCGCATCGCCCTGGAAGAAATGCACATCCTTGTCTTCATAGGTGTAGCGCAAGCCCAGGGATGCCGTCAGCGCATCGGTGATCTTGTAATCGACATTGCCGTAAGCCGCGAAATCGCGCGAACCGACATGGCCGCGCGTCGTGAGCAACGGTTCGCCCGGCACACCCAGATCGGCGCCCAGCGCGAACAGGCGATCCGTCGAAACCGACTGGCCGAGGTAATAAAGCCCCGCCACATATTGGAGGTCATCGCCGATTTCGCCATTCAAACGGAATTCCTGCGACCAGAAGAAGGTGCGGTCGCCCCATTGGTCCACCGCCATGTAATCGATCTGGTTCTGGTCGTCGTCGAGCGAGGCGCGATAGGCCGCCATGCGATAGGCCGTGATCGAGGTCACCGTGCCGAACGGGAAATCCACCGCGCCCGTCAGCGACACGCCGTAATTGTCGCGGCGCAGATAGTTGGGTCGGTTGTTATCGATGGTGTGTGGCGTGGTCGTTTCGGGCGATTGGAAGAACAGGATATCGGTTGCCTGGAAGAACGTCGGGCGGCCGCGATCGTGCAGGCCGTCGACCGTCAGCACGAAGCTGCTGTTCGACGTGGGCGTGTAATAGAGCGACGAGCGATAGGAAAACAGGTCGAGGCTGTCGCCATCCGGCCCGCCGTGAAGATTCTTGGTGTAGCCGTCGCGCGTCACATAGCCGAGCGAAAGTTTTGCGCCCAGCGTGCCGTCGACCAGCGGCCCGGTGAGGTATCCGGCGAACCGCTTCAAACCGTAATTGCCGAATTCGGCGGAGGCCACGGCATTCACCTGATCGTCCTCGGGCTTCACCGTGGTGATGTTCAGCGCGCCCGCGATCGTGTTCTTGCCGAAGATCGTGCCTTGCGGCCCGCGCAGAACTTCCACCTGCGCCACGTCGATCAGTTCCTGATTGTAATTGTCGGGTCTGCCCTGATAGACGCCATCGACATAGATGCCCAGCCCCGACTCCACGCCGATATTGCGCACCAGAGTCGAAATGCCGCGAATGCCGAACTGCCCCTGCAACGCGCCGCCGATGCCGCCGCTCATCGAGACGTTCGGCACGCGGCCGAACAGATCGGCCGTCGTGTCGGTGCCGGTCGAACGCAGATCGTCAGCGGTCAACACCGTGAGCGAGCCCGGCACATCCTGAAGATTCTCGGCCATCTTTCGGGCCGTGACCGTGACGGTCTCGATCTGCGTGGCTTCATCAGCCATCGCTGCGCCGGTCAAAACGAAGAACGCTGCGCCCGCACAAAATGCCGAACGCACAGACAGGATTTTCCGCGACACCACCGACCCACTCTTTTCGAATTGCGAGTGGGCAAAGTGCCGAATGATCCTTTCTTTTGGGTAACCGCGCTTTATTGCCGGAGGGGCTGCGGGAACGGATCGGTTCGGCTCACCATGGCGGGCAATCCCGACAGATTCAGTCGCCCGGCGAGCCATGGCGCCATGGCGTTGAGCTTGCCGAGATCGTAACCCGTCTCGAAGCCCGAACGGTGCAGCATATATATAAGGTCTTCGGTGCCGATATTGCCGGTTGCGGACGGCGCGAAGGGACACCCCCCGATCCCGCCCACGCTGGCATCCAGCCGCTCCACGCCCATTTCGGCCGCCGCGAACGCGTTGGCCAGCCCCGTGTTGCGCGTGTTGTGGAAATGGCAGCGCAGCGGCATTCCCGGAACGGCCTCGCGCAGCGCCGCGATCATCTCCTTCACCTGCGCAGGCACGCCCACGCCCACCGTATCGGCCACGGCGATCTCATGCGGCCCAGCCTTGGCGATGCCGCGCGCCATTTCGACCACGCGCGCAAGCGGCACTTCGCCTTCGAACGGGCATCCGAAAGCAACAGAGATTGTGGCTTGCGCCCGCCGGCCCGCTTTCCTCGCACGCTCGATCACGTCAACCGACACCTCGACGGATTCCCGCCAGGTCTGTTTCTGGTTGCGCAAACCGAACGCATCGGTCGCGACCGCCACCACGCCGATCTCATCGACCTGGGTGTTCAGCGCGCGGTCGAGCCCGCGTCCGTTCAGCACCAGCCCCACATATATAACGTCGTCGCGCTTCGGCAGCGCAGCCAGCACGCCTTCGGCATCGGCCATCTGCGGCACGCGCGCGGGGTTGACGAAGCTCGCCACTTCCAGCCGCCGCGCGCCCGCGTCCAGCAGCTTTTCGATCATCACCACCTTGTCTTCGGTGGAAAGGATCGCACTCTGATTTTGCAGGCCGTCACGCGGGCCCACTTCGATGATTTCGATACGCTTCTTCATGGCTCAGTCCGAGGTCGCAACCCCGATAATATGCCTCGCCTTGAGATCGTCGAGGGCCGCGTCGTCCAGCTTCGCGAATTCCCGTAAAACCGCCGCCGTATCCTGCCCCACCAGCGGGGGCGCGGTGTAGGTGTCCTGATAGGTTTCGGACAATTTGATCGGATTTCCCGGCTCGCTCACGGTTCCCCCGCCCACCAGCGGCACATCCACCTTCATGTTGCGCGCCAAGGCCTGCGGATCGGAAAACGCATGTTCCAGCTCGTTCACGGGTGCTGCGGGAATGCGATATTTCGCCAGCGCCTCCAGCCAATGTTCGCAGGTCTCCTTCTCGAACGCTTTCTGCACCCGCTCCTCGATGAATGCCTTGTTGGCGAGGCGGCCGGGTTGCGTCTTGAATTCCTCGCGGCGCAATTCGTCGTCTTTCAGAAGTTCGACAAGGTTCACCCAGAAATTGTCGGTGATGACGGCGATGATGAGATAGCGCGTCTTGGTGCGAAACGTGTTGTAGGGCACATGCACGAAATGCCCGTTGCCCGAACGCCCCGGCGAGGTGCCAGACATCAGATACATCGTCGCCATATAGTTCAGCAGCGACAACTGGCAATCGAACATCGAAATATCGACGTGCTGACCGCGCCCCGTGCGGTGCCGCGCCTCGACCGCCGACAAAACGCCCAGCGCGCCGAACAATCCGCCCGCCAGATCGCCAATCGGAATCCCGGCGCGCAACGGCTCGCCATCGGCATAGCCGGTGAGCGACATGCCGCCGCCCATGCCTTGCGCCACCAGATCGAACGCGGGCCGGTCCGGCGCGGGCCCAGTTTCGCCGAAGCCTGAGATCGCGCAGGTGATGATGCGCGGATTGATCTTCGACAGATGAGCAAAATCGATCTTCAGCCGCGTGGTGACGCCTGCGCCGAAATTGCTCATCACAATGTCGGCATGCTTGGCCAGCTCGTAAAACAGCTTCAACCCTTCTTCCGATTTCAGGTCGAGCGCCACGCTTTCCTTGTTGCGGCAAAGCGTGAGGAAATAGGCGCCCATCCCTTCGCGCGAGAAGTTGTGCGATTGCTCCAGCAGCCGCCGCGTACCCTCGCCTTTTCCCGGCGGCTCGATCTTGATCGTGCGCGCGCCCATATCGGCCAGCAGCATCGTGCCATAAGGCCCCGCCAGCATGTGTGTCAGGTCGAGAATGACGAGGTCTTCAAGAGCGCGCATAAAAGTCCCGATTCAAAATCAAACCCGCTCGACCGGCTTGCCGGCGGCGTCGCGAGGTGGGTGGGAAATGTCCTGCGGCCCCAACTCGCGCGTCCATGCCGCGAATTCAAGCCGGATACCGTCGGGATCGTGGAAATAGATCGAACGCACGAAGGTCGTGGGATCGTGGTCCTCGCCCATCGAATGCGTCGTGTCGCCGTGGTTCTTCACATCGGTGACCTCGATGCCCTTGTCGATGAGCTTCTGGCGATATTTCAGAAGCTCCGCGCCATCCACGTCGATGGCCAGATGGTTCATCGAACCGTGCGCCGAAACGCCGCCGCCATGCTTGGCCTGCACCACGCCTGGCAGCGCTTCCGGCGCCTTGGGAAACCAGAAGAACGCGATGGAATTGCCGTTGCCGCAATCGAAGAAGAAATGCTGCCCACCATTGTTGGGCAGTTCCAGCGTCTTGATCAGAGGCATGCCCAGGATGTCGCGATAGAAGTGAACCGTCTTCGCCATGTCCTTGCAGACGAGCGCGAGATGATTGATGCCGCGGAGCGCGAAGCCTTCGGAGTTCTTGCGTTCCATGATCAGCCTCCCTTTGCCCATGACGTGCTGAGCCAGTTCTGAACCTTCTGCGTTGAAGGCACCGGAATCTCCACAATACGTTCCGGCACATCGTCATATTCGAGACGCAAAGCCCGCCCCGTGACGGCGTGCAGCGAATACATGTTCACCTGATAGGAAAGGATAAGTATCTCCTCTTCGCTCAGATGCGCCTTCAGCGCCTCGAACACCTTGTCGTGTACGCGCCCGTCTTCCAGCATCATCGCATCGACATAAGCCAGCACCGCGCGTTCGGCGTCGCTGAACACCTTGGCGATGTTCCAATATGGAATGGCCTCTATCTTCTCGTCCGAAAGCCCGACGCGGCGGCCGCCCTTGCAATGTTGCGAGAACACGAACTGGCTGCCGCGCACATAACCCGTGCGGATCAGCGCCAGCTCCCGCAACTGCGGATCGAGCGGCGCATCGCGATAGGAGTACGCGCTGAACGCCTTCAATATGCCCGGCACCCGCGCCCAGATCGTCCACCAGTTTCCCGGCGTTCCGGTCAACGTGCCGTTCTTCAGGCCGTTATCGCCGAAAATCTCCTTCAGCCGGTCGGCGAATTCGGCGGGCATCTCGTTCTGATTCAGTTCGCGCACTCTAGGCATGATCTCTCTCCGGTTTGCCCCTCACGCATCGATGAAATTCTTGCGGCGCAGCCAGTCCGCACACACGCCGACGCTTTCGGCGAGCTTGTCGCGCTGGTCGAAGTAATAATGCGTGGCGCCCTTGATCAGGTGCTTCTCCTTGTCGTTGTGCTTGATGCCGTCATAGATGCGTTGCAGATGCGACGGCGTGCACACTTCGTCGGCCGAATTCTCCACCACCAACACCGGCACATTGGTGCGGCCGGCGCATTTCGGCCCATCGGCACGGCTGTGCGTGAACGACCATTGCGACAGCCACGAACGCAAACTCGAATAGCGCCCCAGCCCCGCCGGGCTCATGTTCACTTCGCCCGGCGCGCCCGACGACGTCCAGTTCGGTATCCGGTCGTTCGGATCTATGGCCGGATCGACCCAGCGAATATCCGCCTTCGTGCCATGCACGACGAAGCAGCGTTCCATTTCGCCGCGTGGATTTGTCTTCAGCTTTTCCAGCCGGTCCCAAACCCAATCGTCGATCCGCTTCGAACGCGCAATCTGCGCCGCGCGATATCGAGAAATAAAATCGGCGCTCAACGGCGCGCCATGCTCGCCGCTGAAGATATCCAGCGATGGATCGCGCTTGTCGGGATCGTTCTCGTCCAGAATGGATGCATCCATCCATTCCGTCAGCGTGATCGAACGCGCCACATGGGTGGCCACCTGCATGATGCCGTCCGCGGGCAGAAGCTTTGCCGCCGTCAGGTCGCATTCATCGCCCGCCGGCGTGTGGGTGATCGAAGGGTCTTCGGCCTCCGACTGATAGAACAGCGACAGCGACCCGCCGCCCGACCATCCCATCAGCACGACCTTCTCGTATCCGAGCTTCTCTTTCAGGTGGCGCACATAGGCGCCCATATCCATCGCCACCTTTTCCATGATCAGCGCGGTATCGTTCTTCGGATAACGGCTGCCGCCGCACAGGATCGGAATGCCCGCCGCCGCCAGCGCGTTCATCATCGGCAGCATGTTGAGAAGCCCGCTCGGATGCATCGCCAGCAGCGCGGTCTTCGAAGCTGGAGCGTCCTTGGGCTTCAAAAGCTGGCCTTCCAGCGTCACGCGATCGCCGCGCCCGCCATAGGTTTCCTTGAACTTCGCCTTCTCGTCCCACTGCACGATGACGGGAATGCGGTCGAATTCGTGGCGCGTGCTCATGGCAAAACCTCCGTCTTTTCCGACCACGCTTCGGAGCGCACGAGGCTTTCGCGATACGGCTTCAATCCCAGCGCCAGGATGACGGCCACTATCGGCAGGATCAGCGCCACCGCCGTCGAAAGCGAATAGCCGACGGAATGCTCGTTCTTGTAGAAATAATCCGTGATCATCGCGACGAAGGTGGGCCCCAGCCCAAGCCCCAAAATGTTCGCCGTGAACAGGTAGAACGAAAGCACCTGCCCGCGCATCTGGTTGGGCGTCACGATCTGCAGCGAGGCAATCGCCACCGCGACGGGAAAGCTGCTCAACAAGGTGCAGATGCCGAGCAGGATCAGCGACAATTCCGCCGTCGGCATCAGGGTGCACAACACCTGCGGCACCGCGATCACCAGGGTCACGATCAGCGGCGCGCGGACATAAGCATCGGTATAACCGCGTGCGGCGATCCATTCCGCGAACCGCGCTCCCAGCAGGACGCCCGCGGTGCCCAGCACGCCAACCATCATTCCATAGACGTAACCGATGTCATGCGACTGCCAGCCATGCACCCGCACGAAGTAGGACGGTATCCACGCCACCGTGCCGAAGCCGAGGATCGCGTGAATGGAGAACGCGCCATAGATCGCGCCGAACGTGCCCCTGTTGAGTTTCAGGAACGCCCACAATTCGGAAAACGGCACGCCGCCGTGGCCCACACCGGTTTCGATCAACCCGCGCCGCGGCGGCTCCTTCACGAACAGCATGGGGATGAGCACGAACATGCCAAGACTGCCGACGGCCAGAAACGTCATCTGCCACGGCGCGATGCGCCCGATGCCGGGAATGACGGGCGGCGACAATTGCGAGACAAGCTGTATCGCGAAACCGCCGACCACCAGCGCCAGGCCAGCGCCGAGATATTGCGCGCCCGAATAGACGCTGAGCGCGCGGGCCAGCCGCTCGCGCGGGAAATAGTCGCTGATCATCGAGGTGGCCGAAGGCCCCAGCGTCGCCTCGCCCACGCCCACCGAAATACGCGCAAGAAACAGCTGCGCAAAATTGCGCGCCAGCCCGCACGTCATGGTGGCGAGGCTCCAGAAGAAGATGCCCACGATGATGATGCGCTTGCGATTGGAACGGTCCGCCAGCCGCCCGATCAGCATCCCGAACACGACATAGAACAGCACGAAGGCAAAGCCCGCGAGCAGGCTCACCTGCGTATCGCTCAGTCCGAAATCCTTCTTGATCGGCGCGAACAGCAGGGTCGGGATCAGCCGCTCGACATAGGACACCATGTTGGTGACCGACAGCGCGCCCACCACGAACCACGCATAGGCCGTGGTCGGATACGGCGTCGCGCGCGCGGCTGGCTGTTCGCCGGCTGTCACCGGCGTCGTGTCGAGGGACATCGTCATGGTGTGCCTAGCGGTGTATCAGTCGGCGTATTCCAGCGCGCCGCGTCGAAGCGGAACACGCTCGCCTTTTTCGTTGACGGGATCGTGGTGGACATCCCGCTCGTCGAAGGGCCGCGTCAGCGCCGCGAATTCGAGATGTATGCCGTTGGGATCGCGGAAATACATGGAACGGATCCATGTCTTGTCGCTCACCTCTTCCGAACCGTGGCGGTCGGTGTCTTCGTGATTGAGGATCTTGAGCGCGACGCCCTTGGCGCGCATCCGTTCCGCATATTCGTCGAACTTCTCCAGCGGAATGCTGATCGCCAGATGGTTCATCGAAGCGTGCGCCGTCTGCGTTCCGAGTTTCGCGTAGTCGGCATGCATCGAGGCGACGCCCGGCACCGCCTTCGGCGCGTTGGGAAACCAGAAGAACGCGATGGTGTCGCCGTTTCCGCAATCGAAGAAGAAATGCTGGCCCCGACCGTTCGGCAGATCGAGGGTCTTGACCAGCTTCATCTCCAGCACGCGGGTGTAGAAGTCCACGGTCTCCGCCATGTCCCTGCACACCAAGGCGACATGATTTACACCCCGAAACTGAAACGGTTCCTCATGTGGTGTCATCGTTTTGTCCATCGCGTACCTCCAGTCGTATTTTCGTTCAGCCTACTCCTCAGTTGGCTTGCTTGTCGAAGTGGACATTCAACTGGATGCCGAATGTCCGCGGTTCGGCGAAATAAAGCTGCGTGAAGTAGTTGGAACTCGGAACCGCCGCCAGCTTATGAACGACACTGGTAATGTTCTTCGCCCACAACGATACCGTGTAGTGACCGCTCGGATCGGTGTAGTTCAGGCTGCCGTCGATGGTGTTGTAGGCAGGTTGGAAGCCCATCATCGAATTGTTGAGATCGGTCATGTGGGAGGTCTCCATGCCCCACGCAATATTCGGCGTCAGAAGTCCCATATCGTCGGGCAGAT
>CAZTCU010000037.1:0-15676 GCA_964612235.1 uncultured Rhizobium sp. | reverse complement strand
CGATACGCAGATCCACGCGATCGTCGACGAGGGGAAGGTTGATCATGCCTTCGAAGCGGCGCTGGTGATAATTGCCGATTTCGCCCGATGCCATTGCTTCGAATTGATCGGTCGGCTTGGCGGTGATGAGATTCACAACGCCGGCGGTCGCGTTGCGCCCGTAAAGCGTACCTTGCGGCCCGCGCAACACTTCGGCCTGGCCAAGATCGTAGAATTCCTGTTCGAAGAAATGATTGCGGATGAACGGGATGTCGTTCAGCGCCACGGCCACAGCCGGATCGGTGGTCACCGAAATGGCCTGCGTGCCGATGCCGCGGATCTGGATGTTGTAGCCGGTGAAGTTCGTTTTCGAGAAAGTCAGGTTTGGCACCTGCTTGACGAGATCGGGGCCGCCGGCGGTTTGTGTGGCCGTGAGCTGTTCCTGAGACATGGCGGTGATGGCGATCGGCACGCTCTGCACGTCGGCACCGCCGAGTTTCGAGGAGGTGACCGTCACGGTTTCGACGGAAGGACGCGGCGCTGCCTGCGCGAGCTGCATGGGTTCCGGCAGTTCGAGGGCAGAGGTGTCGCGCACGATGCCCACGGCACCGGACGGGTCGTGGCGGATGCCGAAGCCTGTGCCTTTCAGCAGGCGGTCGAGCGCGTCATCGCTCGGAAGATCGCCCTTCACGGCGTTGGCGCGCGTGCCCTTTACCGCGTCGCCGGAGAAGATCAAGGGAATGCCGGATTGGGCGGAATAAGCGTTCAGCGCGGCTTTCAGGTCGCCGGCTGGAATGTCGAAATTGTGCGCGAAGGCGGTCGTGGCGAGCGCCATGGCGCAGGCGCTTCCCGACAATACCGCCTTCAAGATTTTCCGATGTCTCATTCAATCCCCCCAATGTGCGGCACAAGCCGCGCGCGAATGAATCCTGCTGCTATTTCGAGATAACGATTTCGCCGCCCCGGTCTTCGACGGACAATCCCAGCACGGCTTGCGCGAGCCGCATGAAGGCGCGCGAATTGTTGCTGGGGAATGTGCCGTCGATGGTGAGGCTTGCGGTTTTCGGATCGGCGATGACGATCTTGGTGGTACTGTAGCGGTTGAATTCGGCCGCCACCTCGGCGAGCGAAGTATGGTCGAAGACGAGCACGCCGCGTTGCCAGCCAATGGCGTCGGTGAGTTCCTGCTGGGTTTGACGCACGATCTGCGTGCGGTTCGTGCTGGCGACGGCGACTTCGCCCTTGGTGAGGATCTTGGGTGCCGTGCGGCTGTCATCCAACTGCACCACGCCTTCGAGAACGGAAACCTTGAAACCATTCTTGTCGCGACGGACCACGAATTTCGTGCCGATGTCGGTGATGCGGTGATCGCCCACCAAAACGACGAACGGTTTCTTCTCGTTGTGCTTGACCTCGAAATAAACCTCGCCCTTGTCGAGCCAGATCTTGCGCTGGTTGGCGGCGATCTCGGTGCGGACCTGGCTGTCGGTGTTGAGCTCGATCTGCGAACCATCGGCGAGCGTGAGCCTTTCGCGCTCGCCAACCGCCGTCGCATAGGTCTTTTCGGCGGGCTTTGCGAGTTCGAACCATTGCACGGCGCCTGCGACGGCGCCGATCACGACCACGGCGACCGCGGCGCGCAACAGATTGGGCCATGCTTTCCGTTTCGGCTCGGCGCGGCGCTGGAACGCAGGCCGGCGCATGGCGGTGAGGAGATCCGACCTGCCCCAGGCGGCATCGAGACGCCAATAGGCGATGCGATGGGCAAGCGATTCTTCCATCCAGGCGTCGAATTCGGCCTGACGCGCGTCGTTCCACTCGCCTTCACGGCGTTCGAGCAGCCAGTCGGCGGCGCGGGTTTGAATGTCGGTTGCGGCGCTCATGCCGAACCCTCCGGTCCATAGAGAATGTCGGCCAGCGCACGCACCGCTTCGTTCAGGTGCCATTTGACCGTCTTTTCGGTGACGCCCATGCGTTGCGCGATTTCCTTGCGCGAGAGGCCATCGACCTTCTTCATCACCATGGCTTCACGGGCGCGGGGCGGCAGGCGGTCGAGCGCATCTTCCAAGCGGCGCAATTCGTCGCGTGCGATGGCGCTTCTGTCGGGACCGGGGTCTTCGGTGGCGGTTTCCACCGCGTCGGGGTCGGAGACCGATTCAATGGAGACGACGTGTTCGCGGCGCACATGGTCGATCACGAGATTGCGCGCCACCGCGAAGACGAAAGGCTTCGCCGGAACCGGAATCTGTTTCTGTGCCGCTTCGCACACCCGCATATAGACCTCTTGCAGAAGGTCGGGGATGTCGCTCGTGTTCCGCCAGCTTCGACGCAGGAACTGCACGAGCTGGGCTTCCAGCGGCAGTATCTCGCGCACGAACCAGGCTTCCAGTTCAGACGCAGTCATGGCGCCACTCTGCGGACGCGAGAGAGCGTCGTCACGACTGATTTCTGATCTTTCGACCATCCCCGTCCTTCAAAGGGTAAAACCCAGGACTCGGAAGGATAGAACGAAGGGCCGCGCAAAACGGCCGGGTGGTCTGGGCGCGAAAGATTATGTCTCGGCTTCGCTGCTTTGCAGCTACGCCGTAGCAAGCTCGGCTTCGCGGCTACGCCGCTGCAAGCCCGGCTGTCACTAAGCCCTATATAAGTCGAGCGGGCGGAAGCGGGACATCTGGTAGGGCATGGTGCAGGCTGGCGCGATGGCCTCGCCCGAAACATGGGTCAGCCCCATGGACCAGCAGGCCATGACCAGGCTTCTGGTGTTGACGCCATAGGCGATCAACTGGTCGCCCGCCATATGCGCACGCTCGCGGAAGGTGCCGATGCGCACGAAGATTTCGCTTTCGGGAAAGCCGGCGGGTTCGAGTTCGACCGCGGTGCCCAGAAGCCCGCATCCCCTGAGCGACATGGAGCCCGCCCGCTGGGCGCGAATGGCGGCAATGACGCCGCGGCCGAACGGGTTGAGCATGGTGACGAGGGCGGACAGACGCGATTGCGGCACGCCCGACGGCAGATCGTGCAGTTCGAAGGCGATGTAGCGGCGAAGCTCCGGCGCGAAGGATTTGATCGCATCGAGGAATTGCGGGCGGGCGCGCGAACTGGCGAGCGTTTCGTAGGAACACGGCAGGTGCAGGATGAAACGGTTCTGCTTCTGGAAGAGATAGGTGAGCGTTTCAAGGCCGTGCTTGACCGAGGCGAGGTCGATGGCGGTCAGCTCATCGGGATTGAGTTGCGAGCGGTCGGCGCGCGCTTCGCCGAGCGAACGGCTCTGATCGGTTTCGGGAATGGCGTTGAGCGAGAAGGACGAGATCGCGTCGTGCCGCAGATCCCAGAGCGGGCGGAATTCGAAATCCAGATGCAGCGTGCGGTTGCCGACGCGGATGGGATCGATGGACAATTTCGGCGCGACTTTCACTGCCTGGCCGAGCGGTGCGGCGGGCCGGGGCGCCGCCGCACCCGCTGACGCCATGCGATGCAGCGCTGCGATGTCGACCGTCTCGGCGATGATCTGATCGCCCTGACGTTTGGTGACGGCGCGGATGTCGATCTGTTCGAGCGTGAACTGGCCCAGGAACAGTTCGAGCAATTCCTGCAGGATGCGCATGCAGCGAAGTTGCGCCGACTGGCGCGTGTCGCCGGAGAAAGAGAACAGATAGTCGGTTTCGGTGATGCGGGTTTGATAGTCGGCCGCGCCAAGCTGACGGCTCAGCTGTTTCTCGATGCGCTCGTAGATGTTGTCGCGCGAACGTTCCCAGCGGTCGGCAAGTTTGTCGCGCACCGGCGCGATGCCGACGATGTTGACGAGACCCTGTTCGAGCAGTTCGGGATTGGCGATCTGATCCAGAAGCGAATCGAGATTGCGGATGGTGATGGCGCCCACAGCCGTTTTCGTATCGAGGGGCTGGGCGGCGGCGCTCATGCGAAACTCAGGCGGTGGCGGCTGTGCGGGCTTCGGAATTCAGAAGACGCCTGACCTTGTCCAGCAATTCGGCGGGACGGAAAGGTTTGGCGAGGCAATCGTCGGCGCCGAGCTTCAGCGCGAGATCGAGAAACCCATCCGGGCCGAGGCGGCCGCCGCCGGAAATGGCGATGATCGGGATTGCGGGAAAACGCTGCTTGGCCTCACGGATGGTTTCGATGCCCTCGCGGTTCGGCATCACGATATCGGTGATGATCATGGCGGGTTTCGAGCGCTCGACGGCACGCAATCCGGCCTCGCCATCCTTGGCATCGACGACCGCGTAACCGGCGCCCTTGAGAATGCGGCCCACCGTCTGACGCACGGATTCGTCGTCGTCGATCACGCAAATAAGCGGCTGAGATTCCATGTTCACGTTCCATCGGGAATGGACGGGAAGTCTCGCTCCCCGCCGCGGACAACTGGGTGGATTCCACCATCGCGTGCTTAAGGGCGCCTTAATATTCCACGAAAAATTGCAAGCGTTAACGGACCGTAAATCGATTCAGGCGGCACCGCGCAACACGCGATGAACACGCTGGGCAAGCTCCTGGCGGCGATAGGGCTTGCTCAGAAGCTCGAACTTTCCGTTCAATTCGTCTTCGCGCAGCGTTGCTTCCGTGAAGCCGGACGTCAGCAGGACCTTGAGCGCCGGATCTTTCGCGGTGGCGGTGCGGGCCAGATCCGGGCCGCTCAAACCGCCGGGCATCGTCATGTCGGTGAACAGCAGATCGATATTCTCGCGCCGGAGGATGTCGAGGGCGGCGCGGCCAGTGGGCGCCTCGAACACGGTGTAGCCCAACTCCTTCAACTGCTGCGCGGCGGCGCGGCGCACGTCCTCGTCGTCCTCCACGATGAGGATGCGCTCGTGGGCTGCCGTCGGAACTCCGTCTTCGGCGGTGGCGGGCGCTGTAACGGCTCCGTTCGTCGAACGGGGGAGATAGAGCCGAACGATCGTGCCGTGATCCATCTCGCTGTAGATTTTCACATGGCCGCCGGACTGTTTCATGAAGCCGTAGACCATGCTGAGACCGAGGCCGGTGCCCTTGCCGACTTCCTTGGTGGTGAAGAACGGCTCGAAGACGTGCGTGAGCACATCGGGGGGAATGCCGCTGCCGTTGTCCGACACCGCGATCATCGCGTAATCGCCGGGCATGACGTCCTGATTGGCGGCGGCGTACGTTTCGTCGAGCGTGACGTTTTCCGTCTCGATGGTGATGACGCCACCCTTGGGCATTGCGTCCCGCGCGTTGACCACGAGGTTGGTGATCGCGGATTCGAGCTGTGACGGGTCGATGTCCGAAAGCCACAGATCGGAGCAGAGATCGGTGCGCAATTCGATGTCGCCCGCGATGGCGCGCTTGAGCATTGCGACCGTGCGGGTGACCAACTCGTTGGGACGGACCGCCTGGCGCTGCAGCGACTGTTTGCGCGAGAAGGCCAGCAGCTGGCGCGTCAGCTCTGCGCCACGCAGGCTTGCGTTGAGTGCGGCTTCGGCGAGTTCGCGGTTTTCGGTGTTCACGCTGCCGCCGGCGAGTATCATATCCAGATTGCTGATCACGACGGTGAGCAAATTGTTGAAATCGTGCGCAACGCCGCCGGTAAGCTGACCCACCACTTCCATCTTCTGGGATTGGTGAAGCTGCTGGGTGAGCGCCTTCTTCTCGGTGATGTCACGGATGATGAGTTGCGTGGCGGGGAGGCCCGCAAAGGTGAGCGCGGCCTTGGAGATTTCGACGTCGAGTTTCTTGCCGTCGGGGCGTTCGAGCTTCTCCTCGCGGAAGAGCGGTTCGCCTTTGCGGCGAGGTTCGGAAATGCGCGCGGCGATCTCCTCGCGCCTGTCGCCTCCCAGCGCATCCACAAAAGGCTTGCCGATGATGTCGGCGGGATTCGCAACGCCGAAAATTTCGCATGCCGCTTCGTTCACATAGAGGAAACGGCCTTCGCTAATAACCACCAGGCCACTGATCATGGATTCGACGATATGGCGATAGCGTGCGGCGCTTTCCTTGGCCACGCGCTCGGCCATCTTGCGTTCGGTCACGTCCTGGCAATAGCCGACGAGATAGCGCGTTTCACCTTCCGCGCTCTGTTCCCAGAATCCCTCCGCCCAGCAATAGCGTTCCTCGTTGTTGGGGCGGATGATGCGATATTCGATGTGATAGGGAAGCTTGCTCGTAATCGCGCTCTGAACCACCTTGTCGACGTTGGCGCGATCGTCGGGGTGGATCATCTCCATCACCCGCTCGGTGGTCGGCGAAAATCTATCGGGCGAAACGCCATGGATCGCGTACATCTCGTCGGACCATTCGCATTCCAGCGTGGGCAGGGATATGCGCCAGTTGCCGACATGGGCCATGCTCTGAGCCTGCGCGAGCAGGCGTTTCTGGCTGGCCAGTTCGCGGGTGCGCTGTTCGACGCGGCGTTCGAGACCTTGCGCGTAATCCTCGATCTCGAGCTTGGCGGCGGCGAGTTCGGCGCGGTTCTTCTGCAGATCGCGATTGGTGCGCACGATGTCCTCGAAAGTGGACATCAGCAGATCGAGAATCTGTTCCTTGTCGGAATTGATGACGAAACTGCGACCGAGGAACATCACTTCAACACCCACGCGCAGCTTGCCGCTGGCGCGCAGACGGCGGCTTTCGAGCACGGTGTTCAGGCGCTCCAGCAACTGTTCGGGCCGGTAGGGCTTGGTGACGAAATTGTCCGCGCCGCATTCCAGCCCGCTGACGATATCCATGGGATCGCTGAGGGTGGAGAGCAGCATCACCGGCAGGTTGCGGCCATAGACGCCGGCCTTGATGCGCTTGCAGAGATCGTAACCGGACATGCCCGGCATCACGATGTCGGAGATCACCATGTCGATGGAGGAATCGATCCTGGAGAGCGCGCTTTCGGCGTTGTAGGCGACCAGCACATCGTAGCCGCTTTCTTCCAGGATGCCGCGCAGGCGTTCGGCCTGGGTGGCGCTGTCCTCAACGATCAGAATCTTCGTCATGCCGGAACTCCTTCCATTGACGGCGGACCCGCCAGCTCGCGCGCGATGGCGCCCAGCGGCAGAACCCGGTCGACAAATCCGTTTTCGATGGCCACCTTCGGCATGCCGAAGACCGTCGATGTTTCGCGATCCTGCGCGATGACAGTACCGCCGAGCTCGCGCACCAGCGGCAAGCCCGCCACGCCGTCACGCCCCATGCCGGTCAGCATGATCGCGGTCAGTTGCGAACCGAATGCCTTGGCAGCGGCTTCGAACAGGAACGTTGCGGACGGACGGAAGCCTTCGATGGGCGGTGCGTTGGACAGCATCACCGTGTTGCGCGACGACACGCCCAGATGTCGGTTGTCGGGCGCGATATAGACGGTGGCCGGTTTCAGCGTTTCGCCGTCCTGCGCGAGTTTGATGGTGAGCGCGGTCGTGCCCAGCGAACGCACGAGGCTGTCGGCGAAACCGCCCGCGATATGCTGCACGACAAGGATGGGCGCCGCAAAATCGCCCGGCAATTCGGAGAAGATGTGTTGCAACGCCCCGGGCCCGCCGGTGGACGAGGCGATGGCCACGATCTGGCCCGCGCCGCGCGCCGGTTTGGCGGCAATCGGACGGGCGGCGGCCATTTCCCTTCGCCAGCGGCGCACGACTTTCACTTCGGCCATCGCCTTGATCATGGTCACGAAACGGCGTTGTTGTGCCTCGCCGACCGGCACGTCGACGACGGCGAGCGCGCCGGAACGGGCGAGAATATCGTTCGCATCATCGATGCGGTCGGCGGAGATCAGCACGATGGGACATGGAATTTCGCCCATGATGCGGCGCGCGGCATCGATGGCCTCTTCGGGCGCCTTGCCCATCACCAGCGCCACAAGCGCGGGCTGCAGCCGCTTCACCGATCCCACGACATGGGCGAGCGATGGGCCAAGGGCTGCGGTTTCCACCGACGCATCGTTGTGCAGCACCGAGCAGAGCGCGGCGCGCTCGATGTCGGATCCGCCTGCCGCCACGATCCGCATCGTCACACCATTTCCCGGATGGCGGCGAGAAGCTCGCGCTGATCGAAGGCGCTTTTGAGCAGATAGGCGTTGGCGCCGACCGAAAGGCCATGTGCCTTGTCGCGATCGGTCTCAAGTGCGGTGAGCAGGATCACGGGAATGTCGCCATGCTCGACGGACGAGCGGATGGTCCGGGTGAGTTCGAAACCGTCCATCTCCGGCATTTCCACGTCGGCGACGACAAGATCGGCACCCTTGCGTTCGACCATGCGCCAGGCCTGCACGCCGTCCGCCGCGGCGTCGACTTCGTAACCGGCGTTTTCCAGTATGGCCTTGATCAGCGTGCGCGTGGTCATCGAATCTTCGGCGATCACCAGACGCTTGCGCGTTTGGGGCGCGGGTTTGGCTGCCGCCACGCGCGACACCGTTTTGCCTTCGAGCGCGCCTTCGATGAGATCGCTGGCGTGCAGGATCAAAGCCACGCGCCCGTCGGGCAGGATCGTTCCGCCGGAGATATTGGGCAGACGGCCGAAGCGATGGCCGAGATTGCGCACCGTGAGATCGTCTTCGTCATAGAGCAGGTCGACGGCGATAGCAGCTTCCGCCGAACCCGCGCCCAGGAGCACGACCTGCATCGGTTCGTCGTCGCGCGGTAGTGCGGGCGGCAATCCGAGCAGGCCTGAGAGCGGGGCGAGCGGCAAGGGATCGCCCTCGCCCACCAGCACCGAGCGGCCTTCGACAAAGCGCACATTCTCCTGCGGTACGCGGCGCAAGCCCCGTACCATCGTGGAATCGAGCGCGAAGATTTGCCCGCTGCAGCCGATCAAAAGCCCGCGGATCGAGGTGAGCGTGAGCGGCAGGACGATGGTGAATTCGACGCCGCGACCCGGTTCGTTGCCGACCGAGATCGCACCGCGCATTTCTTCGATCTGCGATTTCACCACGTCGAGGCCGACGCCGCGCCCGGAGATGCGCGATACGGAGGTCTGCGTAGTGAAGCCTGGCTCGAAGATGACATCGTGTTCGTGGCCCGGCGCTTTCGACGTCGTGAAGCCGCGTTTCAGCGCCTGTGCGTTGACTGCGCCCGTGTCGATGCCGCGGCCATCATCGCGCACTTTCACAATGATCTGCGGGCCGGAAAGGCTGGCCGAGACCAATACACGGCCGGTTGCATGTTTGCCTGCATCCTTGCGCACATGTTTCGGTTCGATTCCGTGATCGACAGCATTGCGGACCAGATGGAGCAGCGGATCGCGCAAGCCTTCGAGGATGGAGCGGTCGACGCCGATCTCGCCACCTGTAATGACCAGCGACACATCCTTGTCGCCGCCCGCCGTGAGATCGCGCACCACGCGGTCGAGCCCCTCGCAGGCTTGCGAGAACGGCAGCATCCGGACCTGACGGATTTCCTCGCTCAATTTTTCCGCCGCCTGATCGAGCGAGCGCGCATCTTCGGCCATCTCGGTGGTGACGCCCTGCAGCTCGCGCACGATCTCGCGCAAGCCTGCATTGGCGCGGCCTTCGCGCTGTGCATCGCGTGCGCGGCGCAGGAGGCGTTCGAGCATCTGGTTGTGGCTGGACGCGCGGCGGCGCGCGACCAGAAGCTCACCGTCCTGCGCCAGGAGCGCGTCGAGCTTGCCGGCCGCCACGCGTAGGGTCGCGTCTTGCGGCTTGGCGGCAGGCATTGCCATGGTGGCGAGTTGCGAAGGTTCTTCGCCTATCTCGTTTGCGGTTGGAGGCGCTTCCGACGCCGCCGCCAATTTCGACAAAAGCGGAAGCAGCGGCTGGCCGGGGTTTTCACGCTGTTCGCCCAGAAGACGGCCCGTAGCGGACAGCGCATCGGCCACGCAGAGCAACAACTGGAACAGGGCGGCATCCGCCTTGCGCCTTCCGTCGCGCAACCCCTGCACGATTTCCTCGAAGCGGTGGCACACGGTTTCGATGGCATCGAGACCGACGACGCGCGCCGCACCTTTGAGACTGTGCGCCGAGCGAAACAGCGATGTGTGAATTTGCGCTGCGTTTCCTTCGCCGCGTTCAAGCGCCAGCACATCGCGCTCGATCGCGCGCACATGCTCTTCCAGCTCCACGAGGAACGTGGACATCAGACGCTGGGTGAGTGGCGCGCCAGAAATCATCTCAGCCGCCGACGATCAGTGCTTTCAGGCGCGTGCCGAGCGTATGCAGATCCTGCGCTGCCTGCTCGGATTGCCGCGTGGCCGCGAGATTCTGGTTGCTCGCTTCGTTGATGTGCGACATCGCCTGATGGATCTGCGACATGCCGGTGGCCTGCTGGCTCGCGGACGCCGCGATCTGGGTGGCGGCGCGCGCGGCCGCATCCATCGTTTCGACGAGCGAGGAAATGGTTTCGCCGGATTCGTTGGCGGCGCGGATCGCCTGATGCACGCTTTTGGTGCCCTGCTCCGTGACGAGAACCGCCGTGTTGGTCGATTTCTGGATGTCGCCCAGGATCTGGCGCACCTGCGCCGTTGCCTTTTTCGACTGATCGGCGAGGCTTTTGATCTCGCTTGCGACCACGGAGAAGCCGCGCCCGTGCTCGCCCGCGCGGCTGGCCTCGATGGCGGCATTGAGCGCGAGCAGATTGGAACGTTCGGTGATCTCGTTCACGGCCGCGATGATCTCGCCGATGGTCTGGGCGCGCTCCGAAAGCGACAGAATGGTTTCGGCGATGGTGGCGGTCTGGTCCTTCACTTCCTCCATCATCGAAAGCGTATTCATCACCGATTGTTTACCAGTGGCGCCGACATCGGCGGCGTGCATGGCGGAATCGGCGACGGTCTTGGCGCGTTCGGCCGCCTGACTTGCGGTCTGCAGCACCTCGTCGACCGTGGTGACGGTTTCGGCCACCGCCGTGGACTGCTCGCGCATGCTGGAAGCCTGCTGCGACGTGCCCGCCAGGATTTCCGTGGCAGTGGTTGCAAGCGACTGCACCGTGTTCGCAATGGGGCGCGTGATGCTGCGCGCGATCAGGAAGCCGCCGACGCTGACGGCCAGGAACGCGGCGATGGTGCCGAGAATGATGATGTTGAAGGTGAACCGCGTGACGTTGTTGGAAACGGAAGTCAATTCGTCGATCCGCTTGGTCTGCTGGTCGCGGATGGTGCGAATGATGCCGCGCGCTTCGTCCATGTAGGCCTTGCCGCGCCCGGCTTTGACGATGGAGAGCGCCTCATCCATACCTTTCGATTTTCGGGCGTCGATCACGTTGCGCAATTCGGCCGACTTGTTTTGCAGGACGCCCCTCAGACGCTGGATCTCGTCGCGGAGTTGGGGTTCGTTCGCGGTCAGTGTCAGCGCCCTGCCTATATCGTCGTCGAGCGCATTTTCGCCCCTTTCGAACGGCGCGAGATAGGCGTCGTCGCCGGACAACACATATCCGCGCTGGCCCGTTTCGGCATTGAGGGCGTCGATCATCACCGAGGTGAGACTGTCGAGAACCTGAAAGGAGTGATTGCGCTGGTTGCGCAGGTCCACCATGTTCTGGATGTTCGTATAAGCGGACCACCCGACGATGAGAAGCGCGACCGGACCCAATACGAAACCGAACAGCAACCGTCTTTGAATGGTCATGTTGAACATTGTCGTGCCCCTCATATGCGGGCCGCGTTCCGGCGGCCTGCGTAAAATCGCGGATCGGCAAGCAGCGCCCGCCCATCCAGAACGTTGAGTGCGCCTTGCGTCAGGCCCAGCGTGGCGGGCGCGTCGCCCGCGCCCTGCCAGGAAACGGTGCGCAATTCGGAAGCGGAAAGATCGGCAACGCCTTCAACAGCGCTCGCGAAGATCGCGAATTCCGGCCGGTGTTCGCCGAACACGATGGTGGCGCCGCACTCGGTACCGCCCGCGCCTAGCACGTGCTCCAGCCGGAACACGGGAAGTATGACTCCGCGGAAATTGATGACGCCTGCGAGAATGTCGGAAGCGCCCGGAACCGGGGCGGGTTCTGCCGCCGGGAGAATGGCGCGGATATAGCGCGCTTCGACCGCAACCTTCTGGGTGCCGATTTCGAAGGCGATCAGATCGAATCCCGCATCGCGATTGACGTCTTCGACGGGAGCGGCCAGCGCGCGGGCGCGTTCGGCGAACATCTCTTCGGCGCGCGCGCCGGAGGGTTGCATTGCATTCTGCGTGGATTCGGCGGCGCGCGACAGACGTTGCATCGCCGACGCCCAATAGCCGACATCGTTTATCTGGCGTTCGCTGCGGTTCACGATACACGCCCCGCCGATTGCAGCGCGGCGATTTCAGCGGCCAATGCCGCCGCCACGCGGCCGTAACGCTCGTTGCCGGTAAGCGGCACGATCTCGTCTTCCGGCGCGCTGGCGCAGAACGACAGACCGTTGCGATAGGCGCGCATCGCACTCGCATAATCGCCGCGTTGTTGCGCGATGGTGCCAAGCAGCATATGGGCGGCGACGGAACGGCGATCGAGATAGACCAGACGGCGCGTGATCTCGGCCGCCTTGTCCAGCAGGTCGCCGTTCAGCAGGCCGACCGCGTAGAGATAGTGAAGTTCGCGCGACAGCGGATGCCACACCACTGCGCGGCAGAGGAATTCCAGCACGTCGCCCGAGCGATTTTCCGAAAACAACGCTTGCGCATGCGCTTCGCAGGCCGCGACGTCGTGACGGAAATCGGGTTCCGCCGGTTTTGCAACGCGCGCCGGCGCCTTGCGCGGTCTGGCCACGGGTTCGGCAGCCTTGCGGCGGAAGGGAATGACGTTGGAGGGCTTCGTCTCGGGCAGCACCGCGCGCTTCTTGCGATAGAACACGCCACCGGCCGTCATTTTGGTTTCGAACGGTGCAAAATCCCACAAGGGCGGATCGGAGGGCGCGGTGAGGAGCCAGCCGCCATCGGCAAGGCTTTCGAACAGGCGCCTGGCTGTGGCCTCGACCGTTTCGGGACCGAAATAGATCAGCACATTGCGGCACAAGATGAGATCGAAGCCGCCCCGTTTCGGGCGCGGATAGGATTCGGACGCGAGATTGGCGGAAGAAAACGAAACCTTGTCGCGGATGCGTTCGATGAGATGAAACTTGCCGCCGCGCGAGCGGAAATAGGTTTGCGTGAAATCGTCCTTCGCGCCGCGGAACGACCAGTGCTCGTAAGTGGCGCGTGCGGCCTTTTTCAGCGCGGGGGCCGAGATATCGGTGGCGACGAGATCGCTGCGGCCAGCGAGGCCTTCCTGTTCCAGGAGGATCGCCAGCGAATAGGCTTCTTCGCCGGTGGCGCAGCCTGCGCTCCACACCGAAAGGCGCGCGTCTGGCGCGCGGTGGCGCAGCAGATCCGGCAGCACCATTTCGCGCAGGGACTCGAACTGCTGCGGCTCACGGAAAAAATAGGTTTCGCCGACCACGAGATCGGCCAGAAGGTCCTCGAGCAGCGCCGCGTCCTGCTGTAGGCGCACGAGCAGGCGATGCGGATCGCGCGAGCCTATGCTTGTGGCCGTTTTGACAAGGCCCCGTTCGACATCGCCAATGCGCCCTTGCGGAAACACCAAGCCTGCCCGCGCTTCGAGGAATGCGAGGATTTCGGCGGACGCCAGAGAAGAGCGGGTGGACGTCATGCCGCCGTTGCCTCGCGCAATTCGACATTCCTTGCCGCCGCAAGGAAGCTTGCGACGTCGGGCAGAAGGACGATTTTGTCTTCGATCATCACCACACCTGCAAAATGATCGGCAGAAGCCAGAACGGCGGTGGCAGGCTGGATGGCCGAGACCGTGACGGTGGCGACGCCCCGTGCATGTTCGGCATGCAGCGCGACGCGAGTGGAGCCGGCGCGCAACACGATCATCAGATCGCCCAACCCCACGTCGCGCGGCGCATCGCCGAACCAGACGTTGAGATCGAGCACGGGGATGGCCGTGCCATGGAGATTGAGAAGCCCTTCGACGAAAGCAGGACCGTGCGGCAGCGGCACCGGACGCACCGCGTGGACGACGCGATCGACGTCGCCGACGGGAAGGCCGAACATGCGTCCTCCTGCTTCGAACAGCAGAATTTCGCGCAGCACCTGAGACATGAAACGCCGCTAGGTTGCGAAGGCTTGAGCCTGCCCCCGTTTTCCGCCTGTTAACCCTATGGGTCGAGATTTAATATTTTTCTAATCTGCAACCGCGCAAACGCCACAAAAAGCGAAACGCCGCCCGGAAAACCGAACGGCGCGCGCATTATCCGTTAACGAGGCCTTACTTTATCCGCCGAGGCCGATGCTGATGGTGGCGAAGGGACCGTGGAAGCTGACAGCACCCGTATCCGGTGCCGAGATGCCGCCGTCAACGGCGCCTATGAAGAAGTCCGCCCGATAGCCGAAGCTGACTTTGGCGTCCGCATGACGGAAGGTGAGCCCCGCGAAACCGCCGATGTTCGGGACGACGCGAGTTCGGCTGCGGCCGACCGGCACGGTATGGGCGTAGCCGGTTTTCGGCGCATAGCCGAAAATCGAAAAATGATTGGTGAAATACGATCCTTTGGTGTTGTGGCTGCCGTGAACCTTCTGGCGGCCAAACAACACCGCGGCGTTGGCGCCCCAATCGAATGCGATTTCCACCTCGTCCGCGCTGCCGACAACAGGCGACGTGCCGCTGAGCGAGATGGACGGGCCGATGCCGGAGAAGCTGCGCGTGATGCTGTCTTGGGCAAAGAAGGTGTGGTGATGGGTGTTGGTAGTGTATTTGTGATGAGTGGGAAAAAACGGATTTGGCGGTTGCGGAATGCGCACGATGTAAGGGTCCGGCGCTTCGCGCAATGTTGCAGCGCTTTTGGAACCGAATTGCGCGAAACGCACGCCGAAATCGAATGAGGCCGTTGAATTGCGGCCGAACCCCAGGCCGACGTCCCGGCCCGCCATGAAGTCGACGATCGTGTGGCTTTCCGAATTCGCCGCGACGGTGTCTCCGAAGCGGGTCTGCGAAACGTAAAACGGCTTGCCGTATTTGGTCACGCCGGTTTGCTTTTGCTCCGTCGTCTGCTGATGCAGTTGCTTGGAGCCGTTCGAGCGGCCAAAGCGGACGCCGGCCAGGAACGACCAATCCGAACCAGTGGGCGCGAAGATCATCTTGGCTTCGCCGCCGAAGGCGTAACGTGCCGGTCTCTGTGTCACGGCGGGTGGCACCACTTCAAAACCGGGCCGGGGTTCGGACTGGAGGAAGGGCGGCAGGAACGCATCCTGCTTGCCCTGAACGCGTTCCAGCTGGCCGCCGAGTTCGATCCAGACCGTCGAGCGGTCGGCATCGTCGGCGCGCGCCGCATTGCCCGCAGAGATCGCGCCGCAGATCACAAATACGGAGACGGTGGTCAGCAACTGCCAGCGGAAATCCGCGCGGGCGTCTTTTGCGTTTATCAGTTCGCTCATTGTTGTCCCCCCTTACCAGTTCTTCGTGACGCGCACGCCGATCAGGCGCGGATCGGTGAGGAACACGTTGGTCGTCAGATTGGAGTCGTCGCTGTTCAGGAAGTCGCCGGTGATGGCCGTGGTGTTCATCACATTCTTTATGTAGCCCATCACCTGCCAGCCTTCCTGGCTCGTCAGGATGAGCGTCAGGTTGAGGTTGGTGTAGCCGTGGATGCGATCATAGGGATCGTCGTTGAATATCCGCGCCCAACTATCGTTTTGCCAATAAAAATCGGCGCGCATCGTGCCGGCCCATTCCTGCGTGATCGGCATTGTGTATTGCGCACCCGCCGAGAGCGTGAATGGCGGCGCGTTGGGTAATGTATGGTGGCTCAAATCCTTGTC
>CAZTCU010000036.1:0-16089 GCA_964612235.1 uncultured Rhizobium sp. | reverse complement strand
GGGCATCCGTGCAGGGATGGGGAACAAACCGTCTCGCAACGCTCGAGGGATAGGCCGATGTGCGGATGCCGGTGACGTTTGATGTTACGGCCGATGTCGTTCGCTGCTGACGCTTTGACCCCAAAGGGCGGGTTCGTCTCGTCTCCCCAAGCTCCATAGAGCGCGAGGGAGGTTGAGCGCCCGCCTTTTGGGTTTTTGACGCGCTGCAAAAAGCACCGCCATAGACGCCGACGCGACAGATGAACATACTGTCATCTGCAAGGACGGGGCGGACGATCCATGAGCTTGGTTCCGCGGAGCATCCTGGAAACGCGCTGGCGCGAGGCCTTGGGCCGCGTCGAGATCGGCAAGCTCATCTTCATCGCGCCCGACGGCACCGCGCACATCGCGCAAGGTTCGCGCCCCGGCCCCGATGCCACCTTCGCGATCAAGGAATGGGATGTGTTGAGCCGCCTTGTCGCGCGCGGCGACATCGGCCTCGGCGAGGATTACATCGCGGGCGCGTGGGAAACGGACGATGTCGAAAAGCTCGTCTCGTTCTTCCTGCTCAACCTCGATCATTTCGAAGGCTTCGCCCACGGCAATTTCCTCAACCGCCTGGGCTTCGTGCTGCACAACGCATTGGTTCGCCGCAACAGCGTCAGCGGCAGCAGGCGCAATATCGAAGCCCATTACGACGTCGGCAACGATTTCTATTCGCTGTGGCTCGACGAAACGATGACCTATTCGTCGGCGTTGTTCGGCGATGCCAAGACGCTCGCCGACGCGCAGCGCAACAAATACGGACGCATCCTGGAACGGCTCGATAAAACACGCGGCGCGCTTCTGGAGATCGGCTGCGGCTGGGGCGGCTTCGCGGAACAGGCTGCGCGTACCTCGCTCGATGTCACCGGCCTCACCATTTCGCCCTCCCAATATGGATTCGCCAGGCAAAGGCTCGGCAGCCACGCCGATATCCGCCTGGAGGATTACAGGAAGATTCGCGGCACGTTCGACGCCATCGTCTCCATCGAGATGTTCGAAGCCGTCGGCGAACGCTATTGGCCGAACTATTTCCATACCGTCGCCGAACGTCTGCGCCAAGGTGGACGCGCCGTGATCCAGACGATCGTGATCCGCGACGATCTGTTTGCGGGCTATCGCGCGCGCAGCGATTTCATCCGCCACTATGTCTTCCCCGGCGGCATGTTGCCCTCCTTCGCGCGGTTCCGCGAAGAGGCCGAACGGGCCGGATTGAAGGTGCTGGACAGTTTCGCGTTCGGTCACGACTATGCCCGCACCCTGCGCGAATGGTCCGCGCGCATGTCAACCCGCGAAGCAGAGATCCGCGCCTTGGGATACGACACGAAGTTCCTGCGCAACTGGCAATTCTATCTCGGCATTTGCGCCGCCGCCTTCGCCGTGGATCGCACAGACGTCATCCAGGTCGAACTCGCCCACGCCTGATGCTCGATATCAAACGCCGGGTCGGAACGGCACTTCTCGATCTCCTGGTTTCGCGGCGCGGCTACCGCGTGATGCGCGATCTCGCTTACGGCCCGCATCGGCGCCAGAAACTAGACTTCTACATTCCCAAAGGATTGAACGCGCCCGCGCCCGTTATCCTCTTCTTCTACGGCGGAAGCTGGCAGAGCGGTGACAAGATTTGGTATCGCGCATTCGGCGAGGCCTTTACCAGCAAGGGGATCATCGTCGCCATCGCCGATTATCGTCTCTATCCCGAAGATCTGTATCCCGCCTTCGTGGAAGACAGCGCGCTGGCCCTGCGGTTTGTCCGCGAACAGGTGGTTGGCCGAGGCGGCGACCCGGCGCGTCTGTTTCTAGCCGGTCATTCGGCGGGCGCATACAACGCGATGATGATCGTTTGCGATCCGCGTTACTTGCGCGAACTTGGCGGCGATCCGTCATGGGTTCGCGGCCTCGTTGGAATTTCCGGGCCTTACGATTTCCTTCCCCTGAAGGAGGACAAGCTGATCGAGATCTTCGGCGGCGACCGCCGTGTCGAGTCGCAGCCCATCACTTATGTCGATAGAGCCTATCCGCCCATGCTGCTCGTCGCCGGATCGAAAGACCGTACCGTCTCCTGGAAGAACACCCGGCGCATGGCTGCAAAATTGCGCGAATTCGGAACCGATGTGACGGAGATCGTTTATCCCGGTATCGGCCACATCGAAATCATCCTGTCGGTCGCGCGCCTGTTACGCGGCCGCACGACTTTGCGCGAAGACATTGTGCGCTTCGTCCAGGAAATCTAGCCGGCGTGGACTTTGGTGGCGGTCGGCACTTCCACTGTGGCGGTGCGGTCAAGCTTGCCCCACCCCACCAACGGGCCTTTCAATGCCGTGAAGATCGAACGCACCACGACATAATACATGAGTTGGCGGTAGCCGAAGCGTTGCAGGGTCAACCAGAGCAGAAGGCTCCAGTCTTCCTTCTTCTCCAGAAGGAAGCCGAAGAATGCCGTCAACAGGTCGACACCCATGAAGACGCCGTAATAGATGCCGACAGTCAGTAGATCGGCATTGTTGAATTCCGATCCGTGCTCGATATAGGCGATGTATTGCCAGGCCAGCTGCCACAGCAACAGAAGATCGGCGAGTGGGGCAAGTGCTGTAAGCAGTATCTGGAACATCCACACTTGCGGCAGCGCAATCATACCGAGCGCGCCATAACGCGGGCGGAAGGTAAGGTCGCGATATTTCCACAAGCATTGCAACGTGCCGTATGCCCAGCGGAAGCGCTGCTTTGCAAGGCCGCGGAACGTCGTCGGCGCTTCGGTCCATGCGATGGCAGAGGAATCGAAGATCACGCGATAGCCCGCGCGCTGCAGGTCGATGGTCAGGTCCTGGTCTTCCGCCACGGTGTCGCCGCGAAAACCGCCGATCTGTTCGATCGCGCTGCGCCGCCATGCGCCCACCGCGCCCGGAACGACGGTCAACGTGCCCAGCGCGGCCAAAGCGCGCCGTTCCAGATTCTGCGCGACGATGTATTCCAGCGCCTGCCAGCGCGTGATCATATTGATGCGGTTTCCCACCTTTGCGTTTCCCGCCACGGCGCCGATTTCGGCGTCGCCGAACCAGCGCACAAGCCGCGAAATCGTATCGGGGTTGAACTGTGTGTCGGCATCCAGCGCCACCACGACTTCACCGGTGGCATGGGACAGGCCCACATTCAGCGCGTTCGCCTTTCCGCCATTGGGAATGCTGATCAGCGTAATCGCGGGATGGTCCGCGAATTGCGATTGCAGAACGCCGAATGTGTTGTCCTTCGAGCCGTCGTCGACGACGATGATCTCCATCCGGCGATAGGTGCTGGCAAGGATGCGCCGCACGGTCGCCACGATGACGTTCTCTTCGTTATACGCCGGAATGATGACCGATACCTGCAACGGCTCGCCAAGCGGGGGCATGGCATCCTGCTTGCGTTCCTGACGTGCGTTCCATACGCCGAGCACCACAATCATAAGAGCGCGTGCGATGCCAAGGAAGATCGCGGCAAGGAAGCAGTAGTAGAGGAAATGCCCGACCTTGCTCACGGCAAGGAACACGACACGGTCGGTGAGAAGCGCCAATGTGGGCGAAAGCGGCGGCATCGCCTGGTCGCGCGTGAGGCCCGCAAGTTTCGACACCGGCACAAAGGCGTAACCTTCCGCCTTGAGCTTCGCGATAACGATGGGAAGGGCTTCGACGGTTTCCTCGCGGTCACCGCCCGCATCATGGAAGAGCACGATGTTGCGCGGCATGGAAGGTTTTGCGGAATGGACCTGTTGAAGGGTCCGCTTGACGATCTCGTCCACGCCCGGCAGCGCCCAGTCGATCGGGTCGACGTGTTCGCCCACCGTGATGTAACCCATGTCCTGCGCCGTCTCGACAGGGGCGATCTGGTCTTCGTCGGTGGGCTCCGCATCGCCGAGATAGGGCGGGCGGAACAATCGCAACGAGCGTCCGGTCAACGCCTGGAACAGGCGCTGCGTCGCGTTCATCTCCAGGGGAATGGCTTCTTCGGGCGTGTCCGAAAGATTGGGATGGGTGAAGGTGTGGCTCCCCACCTCGAATCCGTCATCGACAATGCGCTTGACCAGATCGGGATTGGCTTCCGCATTGCTGCCGATGATGAAGAAGGTCGCCGGAACGTGATTGGCTTTCAGGATGTCGAGGATCTGCGGCGTCCATTCCGGATCGGGGCCGTCGTCGAAGGTGAGCGCGATTTCTTTCTTCGCTGCGCCGAACTGCCGGATGACATAGCCTGTCGGCAGCTTGGTATAGGTCTCGTCGTCGATGTCGCCGGTATCGCGATCGATCTCGAAATTGCGTCCGCCGGATTGCGGATGCGCTTCCACCGAAATGATTTCGCCGGATCCCTCGAAATCGATGTCTTCGATAGTGGGGATATGACGCAACGCGGCAGGCGCGGCGGCGCCATAAGGCTTGCCCATCACGTACCAGATGGAAGGGTCTTCGCTGCCCAGGCGCCACACGGCATAGCCTGCGGGTTGATAAGGATCGGCGGCGTGAATCTGATTGTAGGCCGTCACGGCATCCAGCAACCACACATCGTGCCGTGTCTGGTCGTCTTCGGTATATGAGAAGTGCGGGTTATTCGTCGCGTCGTCGAACACCACTTCCGCGCCGGAGTCGTGGGCCGCAATCACCGCTTCTTCAAAAGACAGGCTGTCGATGCCGCCCGCATCCCAGTCATAGGCATAGCTGCCGAGCGCCACGATGGTCCGTGCGGGATCAAGCCCGCGCATCCGCTTGTCGAGCGTGTTTTCGTACCAGGATTGGCCTGCGATGCTGCCCGGCGCGTTCGGCGTCAGGTGTTCGTCATAGGCCATCAGGATCGTGTAATCGATGTCCTTGGCATAGTCGGCAAACGGCCATTTGTCGTTGGCGAAGGGTTCGGCCATCGCCACCTTCCAGCCATGCGGTTTGAAATCCTTCCGCAGTTCGCGCAGGAAATGGCCAAGGTCGGCTTGCGAGCTGTCCGGAATCGCTTCGAAGTCGACGACGATGCCTTGCAGCTTGTGAGACTGCACGAAAGCGTCGAGCTGCTTGATAAGCGCCGCAGAACGCTTCGGATCGGCGAGAAGTTTCGCAAGCCCCGGCCCGTCCCATTTGCCAAGCGTGGCGTTCTGCACGACAGGCAATACCGCGACCGGCTTCTTGCTGCGGCGGATCAGGGTGTAGACCCGCTTGTCGTAACTGTCCTTTAGAACGAGATCTGGCCCGCTCAGGCTCAACCAGGTCGGCATCACCCAGTCGAGCTGGGGCAGGGCGACCTTCAGCGAGTCGTAAGCCGATGCCTCCCAGTTCGGAAAGAACGCAATGGAAAGCGGGCGGCCGGGATGCGGATTCATCGTGGCGGCAAGCGCGCGTGTCCGGCTGTTGCGTTCGATCCAGAGCTTGCGCTTGCGGATCAATTCCATCTTGTGAAGGCGCGCTTCGCGGGCAAGCTGCGTCGCCGTCGGCACAAGGCCCGGCGCCGTCGCCTTGTTTTCCAGTTCCTGGGCGTGGATGACGCTCAGTTCGCCCGGCAGGCGGACGTGTTCAAGCTGCGGCACCGCAAACATGCTGGCCACGAAGCCGATACCCAGCGCGGTGGAAACGATGGCCGCGATCCAGCCGATGAGCGAGATGCGCGTCGCCCGCCGCCCAGTGACGTCGAGAAAAACAGGTTTGTCGGACATGCGGGGGTGCCGGCTCCGGCGGCTGGTCTGGCAATAACGTCGTTAAAATCCGTTAGGCCGATTTCGGCCCGCCTGAATGGCGAGACATATACTCCATTCACTCCGCTTGGTGGCATTTCTTTGACGAGGCGGCCGGTCGTCGCCTTACATTTCTGTAATGCCGTGCTAGGCTTCTCGCCTCCGCCAAGTATTTGCTTAGTCTTCGTTTTTATTCTCGCGCGCGATTACATGCCCAATACATTATCTGCCGCAACACAAAATGCCGCTCCCGATGTCGTCGCCCAGGCTCACGCACGGCTACTGAAGGCCGGCGACCTGCAGTTCGTCTTTCCGGCCTTTCAAAAACCCAAACCCCCGGACTGGATCGAAGCCATCGGCCGCTTTCTAAAAAGCATCTCGCCTTACTTGCTGGATCTGTTCTGGATCGTCTTGGCGGCGCTGGTTTTGGTGCTCGCTTATTACGTGGGGCGCGAACTTCTCAGGCGGCGCGGCTGGTGGACTCCGAAGCAGAAAGAAGTGCCGGCTCCCTGGCCCGAATGGCGGCCTGCGCCCGAACAAGCCCGCCTGTTGCTCGCCGATGCCGATCGTTTGGCGCAGGACGGCCGTTTCCGCGAAGCAGCACATCTTTTGCTTCTGCGCAGCATTCAAGACATCGACGATCAGAGACCGCAACTCGTGCGGCCCGCGCTCACCACGCGCGAAATCGCCAGGCTGAAACAGGTGCCGCAATCTGCGCGCGACTGTTTTGGCGACATCGCGCAGACGGTCGAACGCAGCCTGTTCGGCGGCCGCGATGTTACGCAACAGGAATTCATGCGTTGCCGCGATGCCTACCAACGTTTCGCTTTGCCGCAAATCTGGCGTGGGGAACAGGCGGCATGAGCGCCGGAGGCGAAACCCCGCGCACATTCAGCGCCCGCATGGTCGCGGCGTTGGTGTTGATAAGCGCCTTTTCGCTTCTCGCCGTGATGGCGCTTTCCGCCTACGCGCCCGAGCTTCGCTCCACGGACAACCCCGAAGCCAATGCGTTCTCCAAATCGGCTATCGGCTTTAGCGCTCTCCTGCGCTTGCTGCAGGACTGCGATATCCCGGTAAAAATCAGCCGCGGCGCTGCCCACGAACAGATTTCGCAAGCAAGCCTCACCATTCTTGCGCCCACTCTCGCAAACAGCGCCGGTCAGTTGCGCGAGGCGGGCCTTCCGGGCGCGCGGCTTTTCATCCTGCCAAAATGGACAGCGATGCCGGATCCCCTTCGTTCCGATTGGGTGATGAAGGTTTCGACGCTCGAGGCGAAACTGATCACCGGGAATATCCTCGATCCGCTGACGACCAAATCCGCACTCTCACGCAGAGCGGACAATGTGCGAATTGCACTGAAGGCCCCGCTGCCTTCGTTCCATCCCGAGATACCGCCGAAAACCGGCAAGATCGATTCCCTTCAAACGATCTCCGGGCCCGGCCTCTCCACGCTGGTGCGCGATGCGAAAGGCGACGCCGTTCTGGCCCAGATTGCCGGCACGCAGACCTATATCCTTGCAGACCCCGATTTGATGAACACGCAAGGTATCCATGATCTTTCTACAGCACGGGCAGCGGTCGCTCTCATCCAGCAGATGCGCGTGGGAAATGGTCCAGTGGTGTTCGACGTCACGCTCAACGGTTACGGCAGCTCGCCCAATTTCTTTGGCCTGGCCTTTCGGCCGCCTTTCCTGGGCGCCACGATCTGCGCGCTGTTGACCGCGTTCCTGATCGGCCTTCATGCCATGAGCCGCTTCGGCACGCCCGCCGCACCGCCGCCTGCTTTTGCGCTCGGCAAAGAGGCGCTTGCGGGCAACACCGCCGATCTCATTCGCGTCATGGGGCGTGAACCTGCCATGGCCCGGCGTTATGCGCAGGTGACGCGAAACATCGTATTGCGAGCGGCGGGTGTCCGGCGCGATTTGAGCGCGGAGCAGGTCCAAATCCTGTTCAAGGGACTCGAGCGCGACTTGCCGGCAGAGGAACGTTTCGCGGCGCTGGCCGCGGAATCGGCACAGCCGTCGACGCGAGCTCACATGCTCGGGGTCGCGCAAAGGCTTTATCAATGGAGACGGGGGATCACGCATGAACATTGAAGAGGTCGGAAAGATCGCCGATGCGATCCGCGCCGAAATCGCCAAGGCCGTCATCGGGCAGACCGATACGGTCGATCTCATGCTCACGGCGTTGTTCGCGGGCGGTCACGTCCTGCTCGAAGGACCGCCCGGAACGGCCAAGACCCTTCTGGTACAAAGCTTCGGCAAAACCCTCTCGCTCGATTTCGGCCGCATCCAGTTCACGCCGGACCTGATGCCGGGCGATATCATTGGAACAAACGTCTTCAATTTTCAGACCAGCACGTTCGCGGTCAATCGCGGCCCCATCTTCTGCGAACTTCTGCTGGCCGACGAAATCAATCGTACGCCACCCAAGACGCAAGCCGCCCTTCTTGAAGCGATGCAGGAGCGAAGGGTCACGCTCGACGGCAAAAGCAATCCGTTGAGCGACCGCTTCATGGTGGTCGCCACCGAAAATCCCATCGAACAGCAAGGCACCTATCCGCTGCCCGAAGCGCAACTCGACCGCTTCCTGTTCAAGCATGTCCTTGCCTATCCCAGCGAGGAAGAAGAGCACGCCATCGTCGCCGCCAACGGGCCGACGGTGCGCATGCCCGATCCCACGGCACTCGGTATCGCGCCCGTCCTTTCGCGAGAGCAACTCGCGTCAGCTATCGCAACGGTCGCCGAAGCACGGCTGACGGACGGCATTATCTCTTATGTTGTTGCAATCGTACGCGCCACGCGGCTCTCGGCGGATATTTCGCACGGTGCGTCGCCCCGAAGTGCCGCAATGCTGGCCGCCGCCGCACGGGCGCGCGCAGCGCTCGAAGGCCGCGACTATGTGATTCCCGACGATGTGAAGGCGCTTGCGCTTCCCACGCTGCGCCATCGCATTGTACTGTCGCCGGCTGCCGAGATCGACGGCCGTCGCGTCGACGATGTTGTCAAATCCATTGTCGATGCCGCCGAGGCACCGCGCTGATGCCATATCCCACCCGCCGCACGGTGCTCCTGGCTGCGCTCGGCTTGCCGATCTCGCTTCTGGCGGCGGCACTGGCGACCGGCTTTTGGCTCGCCGGCGTCGCATGGGTGGCCTTTGTCGGCGGTGTGCTTCTTCTGGACGTGTTCATCGCGCTAAAGCCGCACCTCGCCATCTCGCCGGCTGTACCAAATGCCATCGGCATGGGGCAGGAGCGGGAGGTTTCTTTCGCCTTCGCGTTCGACGGTCCGGGATCGCCCCGCAACGCGGAAGTCACATTGGATACGGGGCCAATTCTGAAGAGCCTGCCGCCACGCCAAACCGTGGCACTCGCAAGCGGCAAGGCGCTTGCGCGATTCACATTGCAACCGTTGCGCCGCGGTGAAGGAGAACTGCGGAAATTGTGGGTCCGCTGGAGCGGCCCGCTCGGTCTGGGCTGGGTGCAGCGAGAGGAAAATATCGCGCGCACCGTTCCGATCGTTCCCAACGTCCAGACGGTGAAGGACGAGGCGATGCGCCTGTTCCGCCGCGATGCGCCGGTGGGCATGCGCCTTCAGCTTCACAACGGCGATGGCGGCAGCGAGTTCTACGCGCTGCGCGATTTCCAGTCCGGCATGGATCGGCGCACCATGGATTGGAAACAATCCGCCCGCCACGGCATGTTGCTCGCCAAGGAATTTCAGGCCGAGCAGAACCAGCACATCGTGGTGGCGCTCGATACCGGCCGGCTGATGAGCGCCCCGCTTGGCGGGCAACCGCGCCTGGACCGCGCGCTTCATGCCATGCTGCTTCTGGCCTATGTGGGCTTGAAGCTGGGCGACCGTATCGGCCTTTTTGCCTTCGATGAACGCCCAAAATTGCGCAGCGGCACGGTGGCGGGCGCATCCGCCTTTCCATTGCTGCAAAGGCTTGCGGCCCGTCTCGACTATTCGACGGCCGAAACCAATTTCACGCTCGGCCTCAGCCAACTCGCGGGCGACCTGGAACATCGTTCCATCGTCGTCATCTTCACCGATTTTTCCGATGCCACGAGCGCCGAACTGATGCTCGAAAATGTCGGACGCCTGCTGCGCCGCCACCTCGTCATCTTCGTCGTCTTCCGCGACGAGGAGCTGGAGGCCATGGCGAACCGCGAGCCGCAGACGCCGGAAGACGTCTCCCGCGCCGTCATCGCCGATGCGATGCTGCGCGAACGCGACGTCGTGATCGAACGCTTGCGCCGTTTGGGCGTCCAGATCGTCGATGCGCCCGTCGACGAAATCTCCGCCAATCTCCTGAAAACCTATTTTGCCGTAAAGCGGCGCGACCGGTTCTGAGACATGGAACAGCTCGTTCTCAAAAGCCACCGTTTCCGGGCCGAACGCGAAGCCCAATGGCAGCGCCTTGAGGAATTTCTCTCCCGCCTCGAACGCGGCGCGGGCCGCAAGCTCTCCGACGACGAGGTGATCGAAATTCCGGTGCTTTATCGCGCGGCACTTTCGTCGCTGTCGGTGGCGCGCGCCATTTCGCTCGACAAAAGCCTCATCGATTATCTCGAAAGCCTGTGCGCCCGCGCCTATTTCATCGTCTACGGAACCCGCACCCGGCTTACCGAACGGCTCGCGCGCTTTTTCTCTTACGATTGGCCCAATGCCGTGCGTTCGCTGTGGCGTGAAACGCTCGTCAGCGCCTGCTTCATGCTGCTGGGTGCGCTTGTTGCCTATGCATTGACGCTCCACTCGGTTGAATGGTTCTACGCCTTCATCCCGCAGGACGTGGCGCAGGAACGCGGCCCCGACGCATCCGCGCACGATTTGCACGAAATACTTTTCAAATCGCATGGCTCCGGCGGCCTGACGGTCTTTTCCACTTTCCTGTTCACGCACAACGCGCAGATCGCGATCTTCGCCTTCGCGCTCGGGTTCGCCTGCTGCCTTCCGACCGCATTTTTGATGATTTATAACGGCTTGATGCTGGGCGCGTTCTTTGCGTTGCACCAACGACAGGGCCTTGCGGTGGATTTCGGCGGCTGGGCGCTGATCCACGGCGTCACCGAATTGTTTGCCGTGACGCTCGCCGGTGCGGCGGGCTTCCGCATCGGCTGGGCGCTTGCTTTTCCGGGCAACGCTTCCCGGATCGAAGCGCTTGCGTCCGCCGGCCGCCAGGCCGCCATCGTGATGGGTGGCGTCGTCGTGATGCTGGCCATCGCCGGCCTGCTCGAAGGATTTGGACGCCAACTCATCACCAGCACGCCCTGGCGCTATGGCATCGCCGGGGCGACCGCCGTCATCTGGGCTGCCTATTTCTACGGCCGTCCTGCCATACGGAGTGCATGATCCATGTCCGTCGCGGGCATCCTGGACCGTAGTCAACGCGACCTCGTAACGCCGGAAGGCGTCGATCTGCGGCTTGTTCTCGCCGATGTGGGCGAGCGCGCCGCTGCGTTTCTGCTGGATATGGCGATCATGGCGGGCATTCTGATCGCCATGACGCTGCTCGCCATCGGCGCAGGCATTGCCGCGAATTTTCGCAGCGCGGAATTCATCGGCTCGATCTGGCTGCTCGTCTGGTTCTTCTTGCGCAATTTCTATTTCATGGCGTTCGAGCTTTCGCCGCGCGCCGCCACGCCGGGAAAACGCGCGCAAGGTCTTCGTGTCGCCGCACGCAATGGCGGTCCGCTCACGGCGGAAGCGATCTTCGCGCGCAACGCGATGCGGGAAATCGAAGTCTTCCTGCCGCTGAGTTTTGTGTTCGGAGCGGGCGGCGGCGTCGACGGCTGGATCGCCATCGCGGGCCTCGTCTGGTCGGGAATCTTCCTGTTCTTTCCGTTGTTCAATCGCGATCGCCTGCGTGTCGGCGATCTCGTTGCCGGAACATGGGTCGTGCACGCCCCGCGCAAGGTGCTGGACGTCGATCTTGCCGCCACGCCAACCGATTTCGAGATCGTGTTCACGACAGCGGCACTTGACGCCTATGGCATCAAGGAGCTGAGCGTGCTGGAAGACGTGCTGCGCCGGTCCGATCCCGACACGATGAAAGCCGTTGCCGCCCGCATCCGCAACAAGATCGGATTCGTCGGCAACGTTCCCGACGCGGCCTTCCTGCGCGCCTATTACAAAGGCCTGCGCGGCCGCCTTGAGGGGCGCCTCCTGTTCGGCCGCCGCCGAAAAGACAAATACGATACGGTTTGATTACTTCTTGTAGGACGTCATGATCTCTTCGATCGCGTCCTTGCCTTCCGGGCTGTGAATCCAGGATTCGGCTTTGGCCAGCGTCTCGAACTGCATGCCTACGCGATGCGGCTTGACGCGATCGGGCACCGGCACAAGGACCTCGAACGTTCCCGCAAAGCGCATGTCCTTGGTCGCTTCGGCGAACGGAGGCGGCAGGCCCCTGTCTTTCTTTCTCATCGCGGTCTCCTGTTCAGGCGGCGCGTTGCGCACGTCCGGCATGGTTGGGGCGGCGCCTCTTGTGGCGAGGGCGCCGCTTGGCATAGTCGATCTCGCGCTTTGCCGGCGCGGGTTCCGGTGCGGCGGCGCCCGCATCGTTCATCGCGACCAGTCGCTGCTTGATGAGTTTTTCGATGTCGCGCAGGAACGCCCGCTCCGAAGAATCGCAGAACGAGATCGCGATGCCCCCTGTGCCGGCGCGCGCTGTGCGGCCGATGCGGTGAACATAGCTTTCGGCCACGTTCGGCAGCTCGAAATTGATGACATGCGTCACGTCGTCGATGTCGATACCGCGCGCGGCGATATCGGTGGCCACCAGCACGCGCGAACGACCGGAGCGGAAGTTCTCCAGCGCCCGTTGGCGGGCGCCTTGCGATTTGTTGCCGTGGATCGCATCGGCGGCATGGCCGGCCTTTTCGATCTGATCGGCAACCTTGTTGGCGCCGTGTTTTGTCCGCGTGAACACGATCACCCGTTTCATCTGCGGATCGCGCAGAAGATCGTGCAGAAGTCCGCGCTTGGCCTGTTGCTCGACGAAATAGATGCGCTGCTCGACCTTTTCCGCCGTCACAACCTTCGGCGTGATGGCGATGCGCGCCGGCTGATGGAGAATCTCCTGAACCAGATGCGCCACCTCGTCGGGCATGGTCGCCGAAAACAGCAGCGATTGCCGCTTCTTCGGCAAATGGCCCACGATCTTTCTCACATCGCGGATGAAGCCCATGTCGAACATGCGGTCCGCCTCGTCGATGACGAGAAAGCTTGCCGCACCGAGCACGACATGCTTCTGGTTCACGAGGTCGAGCAACCGTCCTGGTGTCGCCACCAGAATGTCCACGCCATGGCGCAAAGCCGCGACCTGTTTGTTCTGGTTTACCCCGCCCAGAATGACCGCATGGCGCAGCTTGAGATGCCGCCCATAGGTCTTCAGGCTTTCATCGATCTGGATCGCCAGTTCGCGTGTCGGCGCAAGGATCAGCGCGCGCATGGTGCGCGGACCTGCCTGCGCGCCGGTCTCGGCGAGCTTTTGCAAGAGCGGCAGGCCGAACGCCGCCGTCTTGCCGGTGCCCGTTTGCGCCAGCCCCAAAACATCGCGCCCCGAAAGGATCAGGGGAATGGCTTCGGTCTGGATCGGAGTGGGGGTGAGATAGTTCTCGGCCGTAAGAGCACGCAACAGCGGCTCCGCGACGCCGAGCGTCGAAAAAGTTTGAGTCACAAAAAATCCTTGTTGCTACCAGAGCGAAATGAAACGCGCGGGGGGCAAAGTTGCCGTCTTCCACGCACATCTGGAGCGAACGGTATGTTATGTCAGGTTCCCGGCGGTCGGGCGCTTTTGCGCTCGTCGTGCGGCCGCCAAGTTGAGCGGCTTATCGTCGGGACGGCCCCGAAAGTCAACCCCACACTTTATATATGGCCCGATATGGGGCCCGGGCCTGCGGTTTTTCGCTTAACGGCCTGGATCTCGTTTTCCAGCGCGCCGAGGAACCGCGAACGATCTTCCTTGGCGAACCCGGCATGGAACGTCTGGTTGCCGGTCACTTCGCGCAAATGTCGGCTCAGTTCGCGCATCCCCAGAGCCATCCCGATATCCGCATCGGTGAACGCCTTGCCGTTGGGCCTGAGAACGCGCGCGCCTTTGGCCAGACAGCGCGAGGCAAGCGGGATGTCCGCCGTGACCGCGATGTCGCCCTCGCCGATATGATCGGCAATCCAATCGTCGGCCGCGTCCGCGCCTTGCGCGACGATCACGGCTTTGATGCGAGGATTGGCACTGGGGCGGATTCCGCCGTTGCTCACGATGTGCACGACCAGCCCATGCCGGTCCGCCACACGCTCCACCTCCGCCTTCACGGGGCAGGCATCGGCATCGACATAAATCTCAAGCAACGAGACGTCTTTCTTCCATCGACCACAGATCGGTCAACGCCGCTTCCACTTCGCCAGGCACCGCAATCCGGCACAGCCGCGATTTCGCCGCCCGGCGTGTCGCGGCATCCATCGGCAGCGGCGCGTTCTCCACATACCATCCCAGATGCTTGCGGAAGATCTTCAGCCCCAGCGCGTCGCCATAGAACGCAAGACTGTCCGCAAAATGTTCGAGCGCGATGTCCAGACGCGCGGCCAGATCGGGCTCGTCCATCGCTGCGCCATTCTCCAACGCGCGATGGATGCTCGCTGCGATCCATGGCCGCCCGTAAGCGCCGCGCCCGATCATGATCGCATCGGCTCCCGACTGCTTCAGGGCCTCGCGCGCGGAGATGTCGTCCGTCACGTCGCCGTTCACGATGACGGGAATGGTGACGGCTTTCTTCACATCCGCAATCGCGTGCCAATCCACGCTTCCGTTGTAGAACTGTTGGCGCGTCCGCCCATGCACGGTGATGGCTTTGACGCCCAGCCTCTGCGCGCGCATGGCGAGCTCTGGCGCGTTGCGCGTGGCGTCGTCCCAGCCCAGCCGCATCTTCAACGTCACCGGACGAGAGGTTGCGTTCACCGCCGCTTCGATCAATCGCGCCGCAAGGTCGAGGTCGCGCATCAATGCCGATCCTGACAGCGCGCCCGTCACTTCCTTGGCGGGGCACCCCATGTTGAGATCGATGATGTGCGCGCCCGCCGCTTCTGCCAGTTCAGCTCCCTTGGCAATCCAGTGCGCCTCGCGGCCCACAAGCTGCACCACCATCAAGGGCAACCCGTCGCCCACCGCCGCGCGCCGCACCACATCGGGCCGCCCGCGCGCGAACATATCGCAAGCCACCATTTCGGTTGCGACGTAGGGCGCGCCCAGCTTCGATGCCGCACGCCGGAACGGCAGATCGGAAACGCCCGTCATCGGCGCGGTGAGAACCCGCCCTCCGATCCAGACATCTCCGATCGCGAATCCGTTCATCTTAAGGCGCGTTGACGGCGATCAACTTCATATCGAAGACAAGCGTCTGGTTCGGCGGAATATCCGCGCCCGCGCCGCGCGCGCCATAGGCGAGATCGGACGGGATGACGAGCTGCCATTCGTCGCCTTCCTTCATCAGCGAAAGCGCTTCCACCCAGCCGGGGATCAAACGCCCGGCCGGAAATTTCGCGGTCTGTCCCGGCGGCGTCTGGTCGAACACCTTTCCATTGATGAGCCAGCCCTTGTAGGTGACCGTCACCATGTCGCCGCCGTTCGTCACGCTCTTGCCGTTACCCGCATGCACCACGCGATATTGCAATCCGCTCGGCCGCTTCACCACGCCGTCCTTGGCTGCGTTGTCGGTGAGGAATTCCTGATTGGATTCGTCGCTCAGTGTATAGCTGTGGTTTGCCATTTTCTCTTTCTCTTGGTTGCAGGCGGAAACGAGAACCGCACTGAGCGCAATCGCCGCCAGTGACGCCAGAACATTTTTACGCATTCGAACCTCTTTTCGATTTCACGATCGGGCGATTTCGCCCAGAAGCAGTTCCAGACTTGCGCGCGCAAAAGCCCGCATGTTTTCGACACGTCCCGCCTGTCCGGTTTCCAGCGTGAGCACGCGTTCCACGGGCCCCGCGAGTGCGATGCAGCTATGTCCGGCTGCATCGCCGTAGGGATTGCCGGTCGGTCCGGCCGCCCCCGTTTCGGAAAGCGCCCAGGTGCTTTGAAACCGTTCGCGTGCAGTGCGCGCGAGCAAAAGCGCGTAAGGCTCGCTCGCCGAGCGCATCGCGCTCACCGCCTCGCGCGGAATCTCAAGAAGTTTCATGCGAGCCTTGGCCGTATAGACCACCGCCCCGCCAAGGAAATAAGCCGAAGCCCCCGGCACTGCCAGAAGCGCCGCCGACAAAAGCCCGCCGGAAGAGGATTCCGCCACCACGACGGTCTCCCCGCGCGCTTTCAAAAACGCCCCCACCCGTTCGGCAACCGGCAGCAGGGTGTCCATATATAATCCTTTGAGATCAGATGGTTAG
>CAZTCU010000035.1:0-16112 GCA_964612235.1 uncultured Rhizobium sp. | reverse complement strand
TCGAAGCGATTTTCGGTACGAATATCTCGCCGCCGCGTGTCATCTCCATGCTCGACAACACGAAATTCACACCCTGGGTCAGCGTGATCCAGAACCTCGTCATTCTTTCGTCGGTGATCGGAAGGTTGTCCGCACCGTCCTGTACGAGCTTCTGGAAGAACGGAACCACGCTGCCGCGCGACCCCACCACGTTTCCGTAGCGCACGACCGAAAATTTCGTGCCATCTGCGCCGGAAAGGTTGTTGGCAGCGACAAAAATCTTATCCGAGGCGAGTTTGGATGCGCCGTACAGATTGACGGGATTGGCCGCCTTATCCGTCGAAAGCGCTACCACCTTGCGCACGTTCCGCCGCAGAGCGGCATAGACCACGTTTTCCGCACCGAACACATTGGTGCGGATGCATTCGAACGGATTGTATTCTGCGGTCGGCACTTGTTTCAGAGCAGCAGCATGAATCACATAGTCCACATCGCGCATCGCCAATTCGAGCCGGTCGCGATCGCGCACATCGCCGATGAAGTAGCGCATGAACGGATACTGATCCATCGAGAACAGCTGCTGCATCTCGAACTGCTTGAGTTCGTCGCGGCTGAAGATGATCAGGCGGCGCGGCTTGTATTTCTCGATAACGGTCTTGACGAAATGCTTGCCGAAGGAGCCCGTGCCTCCGGTGACCAGGACGGATTTGTCGTTGAGATCGAGCCAGGGTTGGGTGAAATCGCGTAAGATCGGCTCAGAATGCCGGACGGTGGAATCGTGCGAAATCAGTTTGGCAGCGGCCTGCGCCATGGATGAAAAGCCCCTTTTATCTGAAACAATCCTTGCAGAACGCGGTTAACAAGCGCCTTACGGCAATACCGCCTTAACGCTGAATCGAAAGCGGCGCGGGCCTTTTTTGTAGGGAGAAGGCTTGCGGGTCTCGTCCAATTCGAGCGCCGAGAGCGCCAATTGGCAGAACAGGCTTCCGCCCACCTTCCGGTGTTGCAACAGCCCCATCAACGGCGCCGTCTGCCGGTCGATTTCGAGGCGCATACGATTTTTGTCGTCGCCCAGCTCCGCCCAGCCCTCGGTCATGCCAAGCCCTTGTGACGAAGAGACGAGAAAAGACACCGGGGCGCCGTGATCCACGCTTTCGCCGGCGAGTGCAAAAGTTTCCGATTCCTTACCGCCATTGTGGGTGACAAGCGTCAGCCGATCCCAATCGAATGCGTCCGGCAGCAGCGTTATATGCCCAAGCCTGAGGCTCCCGCGGCCCCAATCCTCCCAATGGAAGGTGAGATCGAAATCCACTTGCGGTTCCGTTGCCCGGAAACGCATTGTTTTCTCAATGCGCCCTTTGGAAGTCTCGATGGTGGCGCGGACCAGTTGGTCACCATCAGCACCTTGCCCGCAATGGGCCTCACACCATTCCAGATCGGTGATCTTGTGTTCGCCTGGTCCCTCGAAGACGCAATCGCCGGTGTACCAGTCGGCTTGCAGCGCGATGTCATCGAAATGTCCATGCGGCAAGCCTCCGATGGCGGCATGCATCTGCGGACGGAAATGCAATGTGCGGATAGCAAGCCCGCGCCGGCGGTCCAGTTTTGCGCTGAGCGTGGGTGTTTCAATGTCGATGATGCGGGATTCGCTTTTTGTCTGCGCAGATACATCCGTTCGCGCCGATAGTGGCAAAACCCAGCGATTCTCCGCTTCTGTCAGTTCGTGGCAGAAATCCTGCCAACGCTTCTCGGTGATATGCGTACGGAAGTCGCTCGACCACAAATAGCAAAGTTTTTTCCAGTCCTTGTCGAGCGAGCAGCCCGCTTCCATACCCCGAAAGATGCGTTCGCACGCGGCATTGATTCCAATGTCGTCACGGCCGGTTACAGCCCAGCGCGAGAGATTGTACTTGCGCTGTTTCTTGACTGGGACCGGACATGCGGCGGTCTCCAGCCGCAATTCCTGTCCGGCATGGGGTTTGTCCGAAAGGGACAAGGCGGCAGAGGGCGCAATCAGGGAAAGATCTTCGCCTGCCATCGCAGCAAACGCTTCTTCCAAGCGGGCCCATTCGCTTTGACCGTTTAATCTGTCTTCCGTTTTGTAGCGGCCCGGGCGGAAATCGAAAATTTCCGCGTCGCTCGCATAGGCGCAAAGTGCGCGAGCACGGGGGCCGGCGCAGCGGCGCAGATAAGAGAGATAGTCTTCCAACTCGATATCGCCGTGCGCGAAGCGTTGCAGCTTTTGAAAAGCGACAGTGTTCGTCCACAAAAGCTCGATGGAACGTCCATCTGCACCGGCGGCGCGCTGGGGCAGATAGCGTGTTTCGCCATGCCAGGACGGGTGATGCGAGCCAGGATTGTCCCAGTCCATCAGGATCGCGCGGTAGCCAGCATCGAGATAGAGGCCCACGAGACCACCCGAATAGGCTTGCTCGTTGATCAACGCGAGCGACGGCGTGATGCCGAGCAGGCGATGATAAATGTCGTGTCCGAGTTGCAGATTTTTCTCGGTGACCTGCGCAGGCACGAGCGGCCCGATGATCTGGGCATACCCCGATCCGATCAATTCGATGCGGCCCGATAGGATCAGATCACGCGCCCGCAATATCCATTCCGGGTCGCGTTTGGCGATTTCCTCAAGCGTGAAGCCCGTTGCCTCCAAACCGATAGGCCCGTGCTTTTCGGCCAACCGCAGCAGCGGCCAGTAGCAATGCTCGATAACCTCTCCGCGTTGCTCTTCCTCGATAGAGGAAAAAGCGAGATTGAGATGGAACAGGGCGAACAGGCTGAGCGTGCCGGCTGCGGCGGCTTGTTCACGCCGGAGAAGTGGCGCGTTCATGCCGTTTCGATCTTGAGGCAAGCGAGCGCGTCATTCGCCGCCTGAAGAGCAGTCGTGCGAGATGTTCCAGTAGCAAGCACCATCGCTGCGGAGGGGCGTTTGTCGCCTGCAGGTGGAATGATATCGCCCGGCTTGGCGGTGACGATCACGTCGGCGATGCCGGGAATCTTTCGTGCGTCTTCGGCGCCGCTGATACGAACAATCTTGCCAGGTTTCGGGAAAGCGTAGCGTTGGATCACGGGAATCTGATGCTTCGGCTCCAGTTCGTCTTGCGAGATCTCGTCGCCCACTGCGAGTCTTAACGCGGCACCGAGGAAATCAACGCCGGTGTTGAGCGGAATTTCGCGTGTGCAGAAGAAGCCGCCGGAAAGCCGGGCAGCAAGTTCGATCACATAAGGCTGGCCATCGTGTACGACGATGTCGCCTTTGACCGTTCCGTCCAGTATGCCGAGCGCCTTTGCGGCTTTCGCGACGACATCGCGGACTTTGAACTGAACCTCATCGGAAAGTTGGCTGGGCAGATCGCCGCCATTCTCGATGAAGAAAGGGGCATAGCGATCGAGATATTCGTAATTGCGGTCCGAGAAACCCGGCGTGAAACATTTGCCGTCGACGACGATGGATTCGGTCGAAACCTGCGGACCTTCCAGATATTCCTCCACCATTACGCGGTCAGTGGGCGAATGTTCGCGGGCGAGTATGAAGGCCTTGGTGAGATCGGCCACATGCGCAATGCGTTGAACGCCGCGCGACCCACGGCTGTCTACCGGCTTGATGACCAGATTGTTTCCGCGTTCGATGGCGATGCGTTGCAAAGCCTGAGGAGTCTCGACGGCAGCGAACCATGGAACGGGAACGCCGGCTTCGGAGAAGCGCCGTTTCATCGCTAGCTTGTCGCAGGCGGTTTCTGCGGCGTGCAGCGGCAAGCCTTTGATCCCCAGACGCTGGCAAACTGTGGCGGCTGTGACCGGCGCATCCGCCGCGACACAAATCACGCCATCGATTTTTCGAATCTTGCGGTGATAACGTTCTGCGGCTGCGGCTGTTTCGGTTGGGCTGTAGACGTCGGCGATCAGGCAGGAATCGGCAAAGGCGAACCCCGGCGCCTCGGGGTCGCGATCCGAGACCACGACATAATAGCCGAGTTCCTTGGCGCGACGGGCCGCGTCTGCCGCTTCGATACCGCCGGAGACGATCAAAACCGTTTTCATCAGAAGTAGAGTCCGCCGTTGACGTTGAGTGTCTGCGCCGTGATGTAAGACGACGCGTCGCTCGCCAGGAACACGGCGGCGTCAGCCACTTCCTGCGTGGTGCCGAGCCGCTTGAGAAGAATGTTCTCGGCGGCTTTTTGCACGCTTTGCGCCGCAAGTCCGGCGTTACCCATGTCCGAGGCGATCAGACCGGCCGCAAGTGTGTTGGAGCGAACGCCGTGTTGCGCGCCAAAGCGCGCGACCACTTGCGCCAGCGAAATCAGGCCGGCTTTGGAAGCGGCATAATGGGCGGTTCGCGGTCCGCCATATTGTCCGCTCACCGAGCCGATATGGATGATGCTTCCGCCGCCAGCTTCGGCCAGAAGCGGCAGGAAAACCTGCGCACAGATGAATGGGCCTTTCAGGTTGGCGGAAAGGATATCGTCCCAATCCCTATCGGTGACTTGATCAAAGTCAGTTGGCTTGTTGATGCCGGCGTTGTTCACGAGAATGGAAATCGCGCCGAACGCTTTCTTGGTATCGCGGGAGGCCGCTTCCACATCCGCGCGCTGCGTTACGTCCATCTGTAACGCCAGTGCGCGTTTGCCAGATGCTTCGATCTCGCAGGTGACCTTTTCGGCTTCCGTGCGCTGTGAGCGATAGGTGAAGGCGACGTCCGCTCCGGCGCGTGCCAGTCCGATGGCAATCGCGCGCCCGATACCGCGGCTGCCGCCGGTGACGAAGGCGGTCTTTCCTTCAAGCGAGAAACGGTTACTCATGTGCGTTTGCGGGCGATGGCGCGCTTGGCGGCGTCCGCGATAAACGGTGCGGAGATACCGAAATGATGGGCCAATTCTTCCGGCTCGCCGGAGGCGCCGAAGGTGTCCTTTACGCCGACGAATTCGATCGGGCAGGGATGGGTTGCGGCCAATGCTTCGGCGACGGCGCCGCCGAGACCGCCATGGATATTGTGGTCTTCCGCCGTCACGATGGCGCCTGTCTCTGCGGCGCAACGTGCGAGCAATGCGGAATCGATAGGCTTGATCGTGGCCATGTTGACGACACGGGTGCTGATGCTTTCTTCGGCCAGCTTTTCGGCGGCTTCGATAGCGCGCGCCACTTCGACGCCGCAGGCAACGATAGTGACGTCGCTGCCGTCGCGAACGACGTGACCTTTGCCGATTTCGAATGTGTGGCCGTCGCCATAGACGCGCTTGGAAGGGCTGCGGCCCGTGCGCATATAGACCGGCCCTTGGAATTCGAGGATGGCGCGCGTGGCGAGCGCGGCTTCGATCGGATCGGCCGGTGAAATGACCGTCATGCCGGGAATGGCGCGGAAGGCGGCCAGATCTTCCAGCGCCTGCGCCGAACCGCCGTCCGGGCCGACATCGAGGCCGGGATGGCTTGCCACGATCTTGGCGTTGCGCTTCGCATAGGCAAGCGAAAGGCGCGCCTGCTCGATTGCGCGCAGACAGAACACCGCGAATGTCGTGACCACAGGGATATAACCGACAGCCGCAAGGCCGCCGGCAGCCGCCATCATATTCTGTTCGGCGATACCGAACTGGAGAAAGCGTTCCGGGTTGGATTTGCGGAAATGATGCACGCCCGTGCCGCCTGCGATATCGGCGTCGAGCACCACGACTTTGGGAAATTCGCTTGCGAGTCCGGCGAGCGCCTTGCCGAATGCTTCGCGTAAGGAATCGCCGCTGGTTCCGATCAGGGTGGGGGCTTCAGCGGACATCGAGCAAATCCTTGATTTCGTCGGCAGACGCAGCGAGCGCCTTCAAGGCCTCTTCGGCCTGTTCGCGCGTGAGCTTCACGCTACCGTGCCATTGGGGCTTTCCTTCCATGTAAGGAACGCCTTTGCCTTTGGTCGTATGGCAGATGAGGACCGACGGGCGGCCTTGCGTCACCGATGCGCTGCGCAAACCGGAGAGAATGCCGCGCAGGCTGTGACCGTCGATTTCGGCGACGGCCCACTCAAAGGCGCGCCATTTGGCGGCAAGCGGTTCCAGCCGCATGATGTTGTCGTTCAGATCGTCGCTCTGCAGCTTGTTGTAGTCGATGAGCACGCAAAGATTGTCCAGCTTGTGATGTGCCGCGCACATCGCGGCTTCCCACACTTCGCCTTCCTGCATCTCGCCGTCGCCAAGCAATGTGTAAACGCGCGCCTTGCTGGCTTTCATTTTCAGGCCCAGCGCCATACCGAGCGCGACAGAAAATCCCTGTCCTAGAGACCCGGTGCTGGTTTCCGCCCACGGCAGATCGCAGACGTGGGGGTGACCCTGGAACGGACTGTTGAGCTTGCGTAGCGACAGCGCGTCTTGCGGGCTGCAGAAGCCGTAATGTGCGGCCACTGCATAAAGCGCTGGCGCGGCATGTCCTTTTGAAAGGACGAAGCGATCCCGCGTCGGGTCGTTCACATCCGACGGCCAGAGATTGAGTTCCGCGCCGTAGAGGCATGCAAGAATATCGGCGCAAGACAGCGCGCCGCCCGGATGGCCGGAGCCTGCGTGATAGATCGAGGCGATGGAATGCTGCCGCACGAAACGCGCGGCCTTTTCAAGGTTGGCGACCAGTTCGGGAACGCGGGCCGTGGCGGAAGAAACTGTTTTTGTATCGAGAAGCATGATGTCTGCCTTATGCGGCCATTCTCGTGCGCGCCTGCGCCAAGAGGTCGGAATAGAGAAGGATTTCGGCGGAGGGTGCGAGACGGCGGGCCTCATCCACAATTTCTGGCGCGAAGCTGCGCGACATCACGATCACGACGCCGGCATCGGCTTTTTCCAGCGCTTCGGGGGCGTGGACTTCGCAGCCGTGCCGTTCCGGAACGTGCTGCTTGAGATGCTTGTCGATCAGCAAGGTCAGTGCACGCGCATCGAAATTTCCGTGCACCACAAGGCTGTCGAAGATGCGGCCGGCGCCCCACATGACGACGCGGCGCTGTTTCATCGAAGCGATATCCGCAGCGACGGCAGTGAGTGCCATCAGATTGCGCGCCCGCGTGGCGACATAAGTGGCGATCAACTCTTCGGCGCGTTCGGCTTCGCGATGATCGTGGCCGAAGCTTGGCGCTGGCGCGGAGGACTTTCGCGCGACGATCAGAAGATTGTCGCGATCCGAACGATCCGGGCCTTCGACGATCTCAAACCCTGCCATCTCGATCATGCGCGCGAGGGTGCGCGGCGAGAAATGGTACAGATGCTTGTCGATAAACCATTCCTCGACAACGTCGTTGGAGCCGAGGAAGGCGATATTCGGCGCGTCGATGATCAGGAGCCCGTCGCGCTTCAGCGTGCGCCAATGATCGGCCAGAACGCGCGCCGGATCGGCCAGATGTTCGATCGTGTGGCACGAATGCACGATGTCGAAGCGGTTCGTTTCAAGTGCTGCGGACTCGATGCGCGCTTGCATGAGTTCGGTGCGTTCCATGCCGGCGCAAGAACGAGCCACGCGCTCGTCCGGTTCGACCGCCAGTATCTTGGCCGCAGGGGCTGCGTCCAAAAAAGCGCGCGCGAAGCTGCCGCGGTTTGAGCCGACATCCAAAAGCGAAAGCGGGAGCGATAGATCGGCGTGCCGGGTGATCGCGTCGAGTGCCGCTTTGGTGCGGAAGCCTTTGCCGTACCGGACATTTCCCCAGTCCGCGCCGCTGGAAACGGCGGCGCCGCGGCGCGGCGCGTGATCGATACGCGGCAGGCTTTGAACGAGTCCGCAATGGCGGCAGAGATAGACCTTGATCCCGCGGGTGGAGCGCTCGGGCGTGTAGACCTCGTCGAGCGAGGTCTCGTTGCACAAGCCGCACGAATTGCTCATGGAAATCGCATCCGGGAAGAAACCGGTAACCATCTTTGTCGGGGAAGTCTTAAAAAACTGGTCAATAATTCACTACGTATTCGCGGGGCGCGTCATAGCCGAGCCGGGTCATCATAGTGCCCGCGATGCGGTCGAAGGCGTCGCGTTCGCGATCCGAAAGAAGCGTGTCCTGGGGTTTGTTGACGTTGTGCGGCCGCTGGAGCAGCGCGAAATGGGCATCGCGGTAACCAAGGTTAAGAAAGTGTAAAAGCGCCTTCAACGTTTCGGGTGAGGATCGCAGATCCTCGAGTCGAATGAAGGTCTTACGTGCTTGAGGAAGTCTGGAAAGCGAGTCCAGGATCACGCGATTGATTTCGGCCCAGTGCCAGGAGATACGCTCGAACTGATCGAACAGGCGGAATGCCTGCGCGTCTGAAGCACCTTTGCGGGGTACCGGCCACCAATATTTCTTCTCCGGCGGAGGCGCCTCCCGGGAGACCGGATCGTCGTAAAACGCCTGAAAAATCTGGCTGGAACGGTCGTCATAACATTCCGCGCCCAGCTTGCGGAAATACGATCCCGCAACTTTCCTGCCATCGCGAACGAGATGGACGAACTTCGCATCCGGAAACAAGGCTGCGAGATCGGGGATCAGCCACGACAGCTTGTTCGAGGAATCGCCCCAGAATTCCTTCTCCGAGTGGCGGATCGAAGAACCATAGGTCTCGGCCAGCACGCGGTGGGTTTCACTCGCCTCCGCGAGGCCAAGATAGCGGCGCACGGCCAGCGGCTGGACGATCTGCACCGCATATTCGTGATGCATTTCCACGTTTTCGATGCTGGAGAGCAGCTTGTGCAGCATCGCGGTGCCGGAACGCCCGCTGGAGACGATGAAGAAAGGTTTTGCTGCCATTTCTTGCCCGCTTAACGGCCTTCCGTCGGCGTTAACCAACTCTTAGCCAAACCGCCTTTAGAAATCGTTAAGTCCAAAAAGCCGGAGTTCGACCGATGGCAAGCGCCTGGGACAAGGCCCCAGCCCCCCGTTTCATCGCCGAGGCGTCGAGCAATCACGGCCGGGATCTTTCGCGTGCGCTGGCCTTCGTGGATGCGGCGGCAGATGCGCGCTGTGACGCCGTGAAGTTCCAGCTCTTCAAGATCGACCGCATGTTCGCGCCCGAGATTCTCTTGCAGAGCGCCAGGCATCGCGCCCGCAGCGAATGGGAATTGCCGGTGGCCCATCTGGCCCCCATCGCCGAACATTGCGCGCGGCGCGGCATCGCGTTTTCCTGCACGCCCTTCTATGTCGAGGCGGTCGAAGAACTCCGACCCTTCGTCGATTTCTACAAGATCGCATCCTACGAATTGCTGGTGGCGCCTTTGCTGAAAGCGTGCGCGGCAACTGGCAAACCGATTGTGCTGTCTACAGGCATGGCGACCATCGAGGAAATCGGCAAGGCCGTATCCGTTTTGAAGTCGGCGGGCGCCGCCGATGTGACGTTGCTCCATTGCGTATCCGCCTATCCGACACCGCCTGGCGAGGCGAATCTTTCCGCCATCGCGGCGATCCGCAATGCCACGGGTTGTCCGGTGGGCTGGTCCGATCACACACGCAAACCTTCCGTGATCGAGCGTGCGGTGCATCATTGGGATGCGTCGGTGGTTGAATTCCATCTCGATCTCGACGGTCATGGCGCCGAATATGCGTCCGGTCATTGCTGGCTGCCGGAAGAGATCGCGCCTGTGATCGCGCGTATCCGCGAGGCGATGGCGGCGGATGGTTCCGGGTTCAAAGGGCCGCAACCATCGGAAGCCGACGACAGGGAATGGCGCGCCGATCCCTCGGACGGTATGCGCCCGCTGCGCCACATCCGCAGCACATGGAAACCGGCCGCATGACGGGCGAGCGCAATATCGTCGCGATCGTGCAGGCGCGCATGGGTTCCACGCGCTTTCCCGGCAAGGTGTTGAAGCCTATCGCGGGCGAACCTCTGCTCTGGCATGTGGTGCGGCGTCTTAAACGGTCCAAGCTGATCGGCCAGATCGCCATCGCGACCAGCACCAATCCGCTGGACGATGCCATTTCGGAGTTCGGCGAACGCCATGGCGTGCTCGTCGTGCGTGGGCCGGAAGACAATGTGCTGGCGCGGTTCGCACTCGCAGCCGAGGCTACCGATGCAGACATCATCGTGCGTGTTTCGGCGGATGCGCCGTTCATCGATGCAGGCTTCGTGGATCATCTCGTCACCGCTCTGATCGATCAGGATGGCGATTACGTTCTGCTCGAAGACGGGGCGGTCACCGCGCATGAAGGCGTCGACCCCTTGTCGCGCCGCGGTCTCGACAAGCTGATGATGGACGCAGCCGGCGACCCGGTCGCGCGTGAACACGTCACCGGCTATTTCAAGCTTCATCCCGATTTTGTCCGTATCGCTCGTGCGCCGGCCTATCCGCCGTTGGCGCGCGCGGGCGGGCGGCTGACCGTTGACACGCCGGACGATCTGGCATTTGTCGAAGCATTGCATGGCAGGCTGGAAGCGCGCGCCGGTGAGGCCTCGCTCGAAGACCTCCTCATCCTTCTCGAACGCGAGCCCGGCTTGCGCAAACTGAACGGGCATGTGCGCCAGAAGGCGATCGCGCGGGCGGGCGCATTGACGCTCATCCGGTGTGATGGTGGCGGCAGTTTCGGTTACGGTCACGTCAAACGCATGGTGAGCCTCGCGCGCGCCTTGCGCGACCGCGAAGGTGTCGGTGCCGTGTTCGCTATTCACGGTACGTCCGATGCGTTGGAACCGGTTCGCCGTGCCGGGTTCGAAGCGGAATTGATTGAAAAAACGCCTGGCGTGCTTGCCGATGTCGTCGCCGCGCGCAAACCCGACATGCTGATCTGCGATGTGCGGGAAGGTGTTTCGCGCAGCGAATTGCAGGCCCTGTCCGGCAAGGTTTCCCTGATCGCTGTCGAAGACGATGCTTCCGAGCGCCGGCTGGCCGCCGATGTCGCCTATTATCCCGAAGTCCCGCAAGCGCGCGAACTGGACTGGAGCGGTTCGCATTGCATGCCCCGCATCGGCTGGGAATGGTCGCTGCTCGGTCTTTCGCGTACCTCCGCACCGGCGGCGCCGAAATCCACGCTGCCCACCTTGCTTGTTGCAATGGGTGGCAGCGATCCGCATGGGCTGACGCTTCAGGTCGCCAATGCGCTTTCCAAACTCAATCATGTCTTTCGTACTCGTTTTGTGATCGGCCAGGGCATGGCCGACAAGGGGCGTGTGGCGCGCGCCGTCGTGGAGCGCTCCAAGGATTTCGAGACCATCGAAGGCGCCGACGATCTTGCAACCGAATATACTTCCGCCGATCTCGCACTCGTGGCGTTCGGCGTCACGGCCTACGAACTTGCCGCATTCGGGATTCCGGCGCTTTACCTCGCGCTGACGCCGGACCATGCGCGTTCGGCATCGGCTTTCGAAGTTGCGGGCATGGGCCAATGTCTCGGCCTTGCGAGCCATGTGAGCGATGCGGCGCTTCGCGAAAGCGTTTCCGCGCTGCTCGCCGATTCCGCGCGGCGCCGCGAGATGCACAACGCCGGATTGATGACCATCGACGGACAGGGCGCCTCACGTATCGCTTCGGACCTGGTGGCGATGCTGGACGCCAAGCGGTCTACGGATTTGCGAATCGCGCGCGGATAGCGGCGAGCGCCGTATCGAAAGCGCCTTTCCAGTCGCCCTGAAATCTCGGCCGCGTGCACTCCGCCGACGGCGCGAAGGGTTCGTAGTCGAGGCCGAAACTGGTCCAGCTCCGATCATACAATACCTTGTAGGTGGTAACGCCTGCGCCCGCTGCGAGCCACGACACAGCGGTCGGCGCACTCACCACGACGTCGAGCGCGGACAGCATCGCGCAGGCGCGATCCAATTCGTTCTTCTGGTCGATGCCTTCGGGCATCAGTATGTCGCGGCCGGTCATGGCCTTGAGTTTCTCCACCTCGTCGCGCGTGGCGTCATATTGCACGCTGACGAGAGAGCCGGGCGTTTCGCGCAAGAATTCCGCCCAGGCTTCGATTGGCGCATATTGCAAGGCGCGGGAGCCCGTTATCTTTCCGCTACGCCAGCAGATGCCGATGAAGGGCCCACTGCCTGACCGCGAGAAGGTTTCGCGCCAGCGCATTTTCTCCGCCGCGTCCGCCACCAGATAGGCGTTCGGATTGGGAAAATCGGCGGGATCGGTGCGCAGGTGGCGCGGAATCGAGCCCATTTCGATGGCGAGGTTTGCGCCGCCGCACACCTTGAGCCAGCCATATTGCGCGGTCGTCACCATGCCGACGGTCTGGAGCTGTTGCGGTTTCACCGTCGCATCGGGAAAGGATCGCGCGAACAGCGAAACCAGCCTCGGATCGCAATCCAGGATGATGCTGCCGCCTTCGGCGCGCGCCCTCTCGATGAGATCCGGAAGCACGCTTGCGAACATCAGATGATCGCCCACGCCCTGTTCTGCCGTGACGAGCAGGCGCATGCGGCGCAGCGTTCCGCCCGTCCAGCGCGGCAGGCCATGATCGGCTTCGGGCGCCTTGCCCTTGACCTTCAATCGCGCGGCATAGTCGCGCCAGCCACCTTTCAGATTGCCCGTCAGCAGATAGAGGACGGCGCGGTTCAGGCGAAGCTGCGGATTGTGCGGTTCGCGCTTGACGGCCCGTTCGTAAAACGCCGTCGCTTCCTCGATCTCGCCACGGTCGGCCAAAATGTCGGCGAGATTGCCGAGCGCCGGTGTGTAGTCCGGCCGCCGCGCCAATGCCTGACGGAAATTCGCTTCCGCTTCGGCGGAATTGCCGATTTCGCGATGGGCCGAGCCCAGCGTGAGCCAGAGTTCGGGCGCGTTGGGCGCACCGGCAAGCGCCGGCTCCAGAAGCGAAATCGCGGCGGCTGTCTGTCCGCGCGCGCGCAGCAGATTTGCGAGATTGACGATGGCTTCGAGACGCTGCGGTTCAAGCGCAAGTACCCTACCGAAGAAATCTTCCGCTGCCGCCGAAAGGCCCAGCGCACGGGCGGTGTTGCCGAGCGCGAACAACACGCGCGGATCGTTCGGCCGGACGGCAAGCGCACGTTCGTATTGTTCGATGGCCTCGGCGTGCAGGCCCTTTGCCGAAAGGGATTGGCCCTGTTCGTAGGGATCGCTTGCGCGCAAGGTGGATTGGCCGGACATAAGCCTTTGTCGCGCATAGCGCGTTAAGTTGGTGTTAAGCACGTTTTCCTGTCTTCTTAGCAAGGTGTTAACGTCGCGGCTGCGACACTTCTATTATGAGCGGCTCGGGCATTTCGCTGACCGGCTTCGATCCGTCGTTGCTGATCGGCTATTACAACGCGAAAGTGTCCGCGAATCTTTCGCGCGTGACGCCCGCTTCCGCGCAGCAATCGGGCAACGCCGCTGCCATACCGAAATCGACGCTGACGCCGCCGTGGGATTCTTCCATCGCCACGCCAAACGATCAGGCGCTCGATGCCCAATCGTTGGCCGACACGCCCTACATCGATCTGTCCGATGTCGCGAAGTCCGCAAACACGCCGGGACAGAAGCTCGATCAGGACAACCAGAAACTGTTCGCGCTGTATCAGGGGCTGAACAGGCTTGCCTATATCGCCTCCATGGCATCGCGCGACGGCATGACGAGCGGGCAGCTCACCGGCCTCAACACGCGCTTCCAGGACGGGCTTTCGCAAATCCAGGATTTCCTTTCTACCGCCAGCTTCAATGGGCTCACACTGCTGCCGGGCAGCAAGAGTTCGTCGATCGTATCCACCGCCACCGTACCGCTCTCGCAGACAAGCTATGTCGGCGGCGTGGTCGTGAAGGGTGCCGCGCTGTTCCAGCCGGTGCCGAAACTCAGCACGAGCGACAGCTTCACGATCTCCGTCACCAAGGGCGGCACCACCACCAATCTCGACATCGACTTGTCGCAGGTTTCCGGGCCGCTGACGCTCGACAACATCTCTTCCTACATCAACCAGCAACTCACCAACGCCGGGTTCTCCACCCGCATCAATCGCGCCGTCATAGACGACGGATCGTCCGATGCAGCCGGAACCTCGACCGACGCCAGCAGCACGACCGGCGGAACGACGGGCACCGACGCCAACAAAGAGGCCGACACCGATCCGTTGTCGAAGAAGACCTTCGGCCTGCAGATCAAGACCAGCGGTTCGGAGAAGATCTCGTTTTCCGCTGCCGCGGCGACGCCCGCGATTTATCTTGCGGGCAACACCGGCACACCGGCGGACGGCAACGAAACCGGCCGCATTATCAAGCTCGGCAATCTCTCGGGAACGCCGCAGGCGGCGTTCAATACAACGACCACGCCGGATTCGGGCGTATCGACCGCGCAGGCGACCGTGGTGGACGCGAACGGCAACGTCTATGTCGTCGGCAACACCACCGGCAGTTTCGGCGGGCAGATCGAGAAGGGCGACCAGGACGTCTATCTCACCAAATACGATTCCGCGGGCAATGTGCAGTGGACGCGGCTCTTGGGCAGCCAGTCCTCGGCGAGCGGTTACTCGCTCGCGCTCGATCCGACCGGCGGCGTCGTGGTGGCGGGCAGCACGACGGGGCCGCTCAGCCAGAACGCCATCGGCGGCGGCACGGACAGTTTCGTCGCCAAATATTCCGGCGACGGCACGCAGAAATGGCTGCATCAACTCGATCCTGTCTCCAACGACACAGCACTTGCCGTCACGGTCGACGCCTCGGGCAATGTCTATTACGGCGGCCAGGTGAACGGACCCATCGCCAGCGGACAGACGCGCGTCGGCGGGCTCGACGGTTACATCACCAAGCTCGACAACAAGGGCGCGGTCGTTTCCCGCCAGCAGGTCGGCACCACCGGCACCGATCAGGTTTCGCAGATGGCCACCACCGCCGATGGCGGGCTGGTTGTCGCCAGCGTCCAGAACGGTCATGCCATCGTCACCAAATATGCCTCGGGCGATCCGACATCGGCGCCCGCCTGGCAGATGGATCTGGGCGACCTGCAGAACGGAACGATCGGCGGCATCGCGGTGGACGGCAACAACGTCTATGTCTCCGGCACCACGTCCAACGGATCGCTGACGGCGGGCGGACAAGCCTCCGTCGCCAATGCGGCGTCGGGTTCGAGCGATGCGTTCGTGTTCGGCCTCAGCGACGCGGGCGCGAGCGCTTCGGCCAATTTCGTTTCCTATGTGGGCACCTCCACCTCCGATCTGGGCGGCGCGATCGCCGTTTCGAACGGGCACATCTACCTGACGGGCACCACGCGCGGCGCGTTCGCCGGCCAGACGCAAAGCTTCGCCAACACGCCCAACATGTTCGTCACCGACATGAGCACCAGCGGCGCGGTCAACTGGACCAAGCAGTATGGCGGCCTCTCCGGCAACTCGACCGGACAGGGCATCGCGGTGGATTCGCAAGGCTCAAGCGTGCTCGACACGCTGGGCCTGCCGCGCGGCGCCGTTTCGCTTTCGCAATCGGTCAATCTGGTCGACCAGACGACGGTTCACGCGGGCGACAGCTTCAAGCTCAAGATCAGCGGGCGCACCGATCACGAAGTGACGATCCGCATCGAGGCGGACGAAACGATGAGTTCGCTCGCCACCAAGATCAACACCGCGCTGCTTTATGACGGCACGTCGAAGGTGACGTACACGCCGAATGGCTCGGCGCTGCAGATATCGGCCAATGCGGGCGTGCAGATCCAGATCGAATCCGGGCCCGAAGGCTCGGACGCGCTGAGCGGCCTGGGCATCGAGCCCACGGTGCTCGCCAAGGACGCGGCGAGTTCGACAAAAACAACGTCCTCCTCGTCTTCCACGCAGAAACTGGTGGCCGGTCTCGGCCTCACCAGCACCATGGACCTTTCGACCGTCGCCGGTGCGAAGGCCGCGCGCGGCGCGATGGTCGCGGTGCTGTCGTCGCTGCGCACGGCCTATCGCAACCTCAACACGCCGCCGACAACGGCCACCACCACCGGAACAAACGCCGGTGGACCGGCGTCCGCCTATCAGATGAATCAGATCGCGAATTACCAGCTCGCGCTCAACATGCTCGGCGGCGGCACGCAGGCGTAGCGTTCAGATCGCAAATATCGGGATGTAAAGATTATGCATCGTGCAGCGTTGCGCTGCAAGTGCGCGCGCAAAGTTCCTGCAGCGTAACGCTGCAGGGGGTTAAGCGATTGGATTTCCACAAAGTAGGGTGATGCATTTGTGGAATGCGATTTTCATGATCGCAGATTTGGTGTGACGGGTTTCATGAACGAGAAATTTTTTTCGTTCAGATTTCTT